>NZ_JAUBTO010000021.1:37690-78851 GCF_036702495.1 Microcoleus sp. C2D2
AGATTATTTAAACTAGATGCTATCTCAATATGAGGACTAAAAAACAGACTTTTTCTCATCGCTAAAGCTTCTTGAAAGAGAGGTTCAGCTTCACTGTATTTGCCTAAACAATGGTAGATATTAGCTAGATTATTTAAACTAGATGCTATCTCAATATGAGGACTAAAAAACAGACTTTTTCTCATCGCTAAAGCTTCTTGAAAAAGAGGTTCAGCTTCGCTGTATTTCCCTTGAGCATGATATAAATAAGCTAGATTATTTAAGCTAGTAGCCACATTAGGATGTTCATCCCCCCAGATTCTTTTAGCTAAATATAAAGATTGTTTATTTAATTTAATAGCTATATCAAGTTTACCTTGTTCTTTTATTAGTGCCTCAATTCTTACTCTTAAATTATAATAAGTTAATTCGTCTCCTACAGTTGAAAAAAAATTACCTAACTTCTTTAAGAAATTCATTTTTTAGCTCCTTTTGTGTCATTTTTGATAAAGTGGTGAACACAGTCAAGTAGGATAGCTCAGACAAGATGGTTATAATTTTAATTATTTAGTGAAAATTCTGATGTACCCTAGAGGTTAATTCAAAGTGGCAAAAGCTTGTCATACTCGATCCACATCTAACCCTAAAATTCAATTCTCCGTTTTCATTGGCTATGATCTCCTAAATTTTTAGGATGTAATCAAATATTTGTATCGCATCACCTCACATTTGTTTTGATTGATATGATTTAGCAAATCTGCTAAATGCTCTGTTTGTAATTCTAACGGGTCATCCTCAGCTTGAGGTAGCCAATTGAGTTGAGGTTGATCTTGACTAAAAACAGCAAGGATTTCTTCATATCCCATAGGAGGTTGAACTGTAAAAACATCATTTTTAGGTAGAACCAATCTCCCCCAAGGCACCGGAAAAGCTGAACTTAACTTAGAAGGGGCAAGACAGTAAATTTCTCCAGATGCAAACTTTTCAGCCACAATTAAATAGCCTGGATTATTCAACTTCAACTGATACATGATTTGACTCCCAATCCGAAATGATGGCCAATCCGGTTGCAGATTCGGTTCAAATACTCCTATAACAGCTACTCCCAGATGGGGGATGTCATTTTTTGAGGAAGATTCTTCAATAGAAATATTACTATTATCCTCTGACTTTTCCCATAATTCTTGCCAAAGTTCAATGCTTGTTTGAGATTGAATCTTTTTTATGTATTCATGGAATATTTCCTCAAGCAACCATTTTCTTACACCCTCCCAACTTTTCTCATATTTTCCATTGGGATTATTATTTTTGTCTTTATAATCAAAACCATGTTTTTTTAAAACCGCATATATTTTAACCCAACAGTCTCTAAGGGTAACATTTGGTGCGGATGGGATATCACCTTTAACTCTAAAATATCCTTTAATTTCATCAGCTAATTGTTGATCGTTGAAATCAGAGTAGCAAAGTAATAGCCTATATTTAAAAGCAGTCTCGTCATTTCCAGAAAAACAAAACTTAATCACCATATCATTAAGAAATTGGCTTTCCCAGTCTTGATAAGATTTATTCATGGGTTTTAGTTTACTTAAATTAACTTGAAGTTAGCCTAACAAATTTACTAATTCAGTGTCAAGGAGGTTCTCCCAGAATTTAGATTTTCTTTATCTTTTTAATTCTACCAAATTCTCTGTACAGTCATTCAATCCTCTTGTTAATTTAAACATATACCAATTTACCCTAAACATTAATTCTTTTCCAAGGAGGGACTTATGGAATTTTTAGTGGGAGTCTGGATTTGTTGTGGGGTTTGCTGTGCGATTATTGCCGAAAAAAAATATCGAGATCAAACCTTATGGTTTTTCTTAGGTATTCTATTTGGTGTATTTGCTTTAATCGCGATCGCCTTATTACCCGCAGCTTAAGAATAACGGTCGGCTAGGCTTAGTCTAACACTGGTCATAAATTTTCTAGGTAGAGACGTTCTATAGAACATCTCTACTATTTTTATGAAACTTTAACTAAGCAGCAATTCGGTGAAACTTATTGTTGGTAATCATAGCAAAATTGCTAAGCTAATATCAAGGTATTTCTTCAAAAATCTATATTTTTCTATCTATCTAATTCTACATAATTCTCCTAATTATGTTTACAGTCATTCAATTAATTTGTTAACGTAAAAACATAGAGGTAGAACCATCTGGGAAATAGATGATATTTATTAGTGTTGATGAGGAGAGGAAAATTCTATTATTTTCTACAAGGCTCTACACAACATTAAATAAACCGATCTAGCATATAACCAGAGAAGAAAAATCTCTCCGAACCTTGAAAACTAAACAGGAGAAATCCATGCAAGCTTTGTCTCAGGAGCAAATTGAACGGCTCAAAAAAGAAGCGATTGAAAGCTTTATTAAGGCTGCCAATGCGCCCTTTATTGTCGCCGTCATTGGTCAAACTGGTGTTGGTAAAAGCTCGTTGATTAATGCGCTATTCAACACCAATTTAAAGACTGATCCAGTTAAGCCTTGTACGATGGCGATCGAAAAGGTTGTTGTTAAGGGAAATCAGGGTGAATTGTGGTTTTATGATTTACCCGGAATTGGTGAATCTGAGTCAGCGGATGCTCGGTATATTGAGGACTATAAACAAAAGCTTTTTGAAGCAGATGTTGTCCTCTGGTGTCTCCACTGTGATAGCCGTTCAGTGACTTTTGATGTTTCTGCCTTAAACAAGATTTTAGTTTCATTTAGTGCTGAAAAACAAGCACAATTAATGAGCAAAATCACATTTGTTTTGACCAAGGCTGATACACTCAGTCATCCGGCTTGGATTCTTGCCAAAATGGATAATACTTGGGGGATGTTTGCACCCAGTAAAGTCACTCGTGACATCTTGGACAAGAAAGCTCAGTATTATCAAGAAACCTTCTTATTTCCTTATCGTCATGGGATTGTTTCCCGTACCTATAACGATGGGAATTTCAAAATAGATGATCCTCGATTTTCTTGGGATACATATAGCATTGTCTTTCAAGGGTTTATGGACGAGCCAACTCTCTCTCAACTCAAAGGCAAATATCCCCACTACCAAGAGGTGTTTCAACGACTGTACCAAAACTATCAAGTTGTGCCTTGTTCATCTTCTTTTCGCTATAACTTAAACAAGTTAATGCTGGTGATTGTCAACAAAATGGGTAAGGAAGCGATCGCTCGTTTCAACAATTTCTTGAATGACCAATTAGATAAACTTCCTTTTGCAAAAGCGAAGGAATACTCCAATCTAATTGTCATCGATCCGAATAAAAATCGGAAGCTTTTTGACCTGACTGAAACTCGGATTTAACTAATCAAGGGTGGGCTTTGCCCACCCTACAAATTATGGAGGTTAACCATGAGCGAATTTGATGATATCTTCCAACAAATCAAGCAGAATAACCAAGAACGTGAACAGCTAAAGCACGCCGTGAAATCTGCAAACTTTGATGCTATCGGAGAGGTAATCTGGAAGGTGGCAGCGAAACTATTAGGTGAGCATATTTCTATTTTGAAAAAACGCCCCTGGTTGTGCTGGATCATTGAGGAGTTAGTGCCAGTGGTTTACCACTTTATGCGGGAGAATTGGACTGTTTTTTTCCCTTACTACTAGACTAGGCTTCTGACCGAAACAGGGCTGACGCAAATTATTGAGCTGAACAAGGGGTCTGTTCCCCCTTGTTTTTTAGCTTGAATAACATCAACTTGCGGAAGGTGAGAATATTTTTAAGCTAAGCCTTCGTTTAATTTTTTGAATTAGTTAAACGAAAGAGATGCGGCTCCTACTTTGTTAGCCTTGCTTTCTTAGGAGAAAACAGTTGGGCGATCGCCAGAATTGCAGGCAACATGGAATCCCCTTTACGCCCAAGCTTCAGCGAACCCTCTAAGTCAAGCAGCAGGGACATCGCAGCCGCAAGAGATGTTAGGGAAGCAGCAGCTACTTCTTTTCTCAGAAAGTACACTCGCTTTGGGTTGGCAATTTGACAAATCCGGGCAACTTCAGCATCTTGCTTAACTCCTCCAACTATCGCCGCTTTCACCCACAACCAAGTTCTAAATTGAGTAATCAGCGTTGCACAAATCGCCAGCGGGAAAGTTCCTATTGCCAAAAGTTCAAGCAGCAAATAAACTGCTCTCTTAGAGTTATTTTCCCTCAGCGCTTCGGCAAGCTGAAGGCTATTTTGAGTGGTTGAAGGAACCAGCGCTCGCACAGAGTTTAAAGTGAGGTTCGCGCCACTGCTGTAAGTCGCCAACTTGTGCAGTTCTGATTCAGCGCGAGCCGGATTGTTGCCGATCGCAACCGCCAAGTAATCAATAGCATTTGAGTTCAGCGACAGCCCTATTGCCAAAGCTTGAGTTCGGATCGATCGGGCAATGAGATCCGTTCGCCAGGGGGGAATAAGGTCGAACTCGAACAGCTTAGCTTGAGAAAGCAGGAATTTTGCCACCTTCAGGCGTTTGTCAATAGAAGGCGCTACAAAAACCAGGTGCGTCTTTTCCGGCACCTGCGGGAGCAACTGGAGAACCTCCAGCGCCTCTTCAGTAAACTGTTTGAAATTACACCCTTCTACCACCACTAACTTTGCTTTTTCCGTTCCCAAGGCGGGAGTTAAGGCGCAGTCAACCGCCTCATTCAATGCCGAAGCATCAAAGCGGTGATAATTGAAGCCTATCCAAGCGGGGTCGAGGTTCTTTTTAAAGGCAGAAAGCTTTTTGTGAATCGCGTGGAGGTCATCCCCTATCAGCAAGCTAATCATCCGTTCTTCTCCTCGAACGACACTTGATAGCGGACGCCCGTTGCAGCCAGAAATATCTTCTGCACCTTAGCCGCGTTCCGGTTGAACTTGTCCAGGTATTGGGCGGGCACGGCCAGCACCGCTTTCTTTTCCGTCAGTGCTACCAGGGAAGCGGCACAAAGTAAAGCGCGGTTCTTCTCAGAAGTTGCTGAGAGCACTTTTTCCCAAATGGCTCGCTCTTTGGAACGGGGCGATCGCAACTTGGAGGTACTGGGCAGCTTCTGGGTGCGATCGGGCTGCCTGGGGTTAGCAAGAGCGCCAAGAGCGACGTGGGGTTTTAATTGTGGCACCTTTGCCAATCCCAGCAAGCAGAGTTCCAGCCACAGCGTTGGGTGAGCGCTCTTGCTGAGCTGCCATTCCGAAGCCTGCAACTGTTCGAGGCCAGCAGCGATCGCATTGCAGTCCCAAGCAGAGGCAATTTCCATCAGGGCCGAGTGCGAAATGCCGCTAACTAGCATCAGCGAACAGTCCGGCACGCTCGTTGCAAGCAACAAGTCCCGGTAGCAGGCTAGCAGCGACGCCAGCAGCATTTTAGGGCTTTTCCCGCTGTCAATGAGTTCGCGGGACAGTTGCAGCAGCTTCAGCGCGTTGCCGGTGCGGGCCGATTTCAAAATTGCAACTAAATCCGACTCCGGTATCCGCCCCGACAGCTCCAATACGTGAGAGCTGGTAATTTCCTCTCCTAATAAGCTCAACTGGTCGAGCAACTGCAAGGCGTCCCTCATCCCGCCATTCGCGGCGCGGGCGATCGCAATTTTAGCTTCTTCGGCAATTGCAATTGACTCTTTCTGGGCTACCATTGTTAGCTGTTTGACAATGGCTGGGATTGGCAGCGATCGAAACAGAAACGTTTGGCAGCGGCTGTTAATTGTTGGCAGCACTTTGTGTTGCTCTGTTGTACACAAGATGAACACGAAGTGATGCGGAGGTTCTTCCAAACATTTTAGAAGAGCGTTAAAAGCTTGGGAACTCAGGCAGTGAACTTCATCTAAAATAAACACTCGGTAGCGGCTGATAACTGGTGCGAAGTGCGATCGCTCGATCGGGGCGCGAGCGTCATCCACGCCGTTGTGGGAAGCCGCGTCAATTTCAGCAACGTCTAAGCTGCTGCCTTTTTCAATCGAGCGGCAGGATTGGCACTTGCCGCACGGCTTTACTGTGGGTTTGTCTGCACTGGTGCAGTTGAGAGATTTAGCTAAAATGCGGGCCGTTGAAGTTTTGCCCGTTCCCCGTTCGCCGGCGAACAAGTAAGCCGGAGCAATTTTATTAGTTTTAACCGCATTGGAAAGTGTCCTTTGGATGTACTCCTGTCCTGCCAGTTCAGACAAGCTATGAGGGCGGTATTTTTGAGGCAATGCTGCGTACATGATTGAATGGTTAGGTGTAATTGTTTGCTGAGAATTAGAGTCATATTTGCGGAGTTTGCACTCAGAAGAAGAGAGAAGTAAAAAACTCAATATTTTTACTTCTGCCAAGCGAGCCTTTTTTGCAAAAGACATCAGTCTTTGAAAATCGGCATTAACAAGTATTTGGCATCCATTAGGATGTTGGGCTTGGAGCGGTTGCCAGCAGGAACTAAAATGGCGGGACCGTCGCGCTGAGTGAGGTGCATTTGGAGTTGGGAACTAGCGATCGCTTTTGCACCTTCCAACAGGTATTTTATGTTGAATGAAATTGACAAATTGCTGTCTGAGTTAACGTGCGCTGCCATCTGTTCCAAACCGTTTCCAAATTCTCTGAAAAGCGACAGTGACACTTGCTGTTCTTCGCTATTAATGCGGATGCTGAGCGTTTTTTCTTTCTGGTCGGCCAGCACAGCAATTCTCTCTATAGCTTTGATGAAAGGTGCTTTTTCCAGCGTTACCTGATGTTGGAAATCCTGCTGCAATAAATCGGGATAAGCTGGGTATGTGCCTTCTAAACAGCGCGTTACTAAGCGCTGCGCTCCCCACCGGAATTCTACCAGAGCGCTCTCAGTGCTGTAAGAAAGCTCTACTGGGTCAGCGGATGTCCTGCTCGATAAAATTCGCTCCAGTTCGGCAAGCGATTTAGCTGGGACTGTAAGCTCTAGAGGCTGTGTAATTTCCGCTTGTTTCTTCTTAGAAAAACCTTGAATTGAAGTATTGAGGACAACCAAACGGTGGCCGTCTGTGGCAGCAAATTCGAGGCTATCTTGACCGATTTTGAAGTAAACACCTGTTAGGATTTGCTTGCCTTCATCGGTAGCGGTGGCAAACAGTGACCCTTTCAGCCCTTCTTTCAAAGTTTCAGCGGGGATGCAAATTGTTTGCGCTGTTTTTACTTCAGGAATAGCAGGGAATTCTTCACTCGAAATCCCTCGAACTTGATAGCGACCGCAAGCAGCAATTAAGGTAGCAACTGGACTGTTGCTAACAGCCTCTGGCAAGGTGATGTTATTCCCGCTATCTTCGCTATCTTCACCTTCGCGATTCAAGGCTTCGCGACTGACTAAAGTGATATCTCCGGGCGAGAATTTCCCGACAATATCACTGAGAAGTCCGACTGGAATAGTCATGTCGCCGGGAGATTGAACGTTGGCCTCAAAGGAGGTTTGAATAGCCAATCTCATGTCGAAGACGGTAAGTTGGACTCGCTGCGTTTTTTTGCAAGCAACTAAGAGGACATTTCCTAACACGGGGTGGGTGGGTTTTGCTGGGACAGCTTTGCTAACAAGTTCGAGATGGTTGGCTAAATTGTCTTGGGTGCAAACTAGCTTAATTTCTGGTGATAAAAGCTGGGGAGAATCGCTATCGGGGGATTGGTGTTGGGATTTTTCTTCAACTTTTTGCTCATCTTTGACCAAAGGTTTGGTTCGTTCTAAGGTAACACTTGCCTTGGGTTTTATTTTGGATGAACCGTTTTCTTTATTTCGTCTTTTAGCTGTATCGGTGGGGGTTTTGGTCTGCATCTTTGTGCGTTAAAATAGCTGCTAAGCGGGGGCAGCGTTAGCTGCCTAGAGAATAGCTTGTATTAGCAGCTTGTCACTCAACTTTAGATATAGAATTACTCAAAAAAAGCTAATTCAGATAAATCAGCATTCATAGTAGGAATTAACAAAGTGCGATCGAGATATTTATTGCCTCGTTCGCAGGATGTTTCAGGACTAAACAAACAAGCATGACAAGCCGCCCAATGCAAAGAAGTTGTATTTTGTAAAGGGCTATGTTCTGCACATAAAGGGTCAGAAGCACATAAACCAATTTGTTCTAAAGCTTGATCGATATGACGGCCAAAAGTACCTGGTTCACCTAAACTGACTAATCCCCCTAGCGTACCTTCGCTGTCTGGTGCGGCTGTATAAATCAATACACCAGCCATTGGGCCATTATCTTCATTAGGATCTTTTGAGTAAATGCGTTCCCGCAAACTAGCAGCATTATAACCACATTCTATTACTAATTGCCGCATCAAAGCATGAGCGAAGGAATGAAGTAAAATATAACGAATACCGGGGAAATTAGTATCAGGATCTAAGGAACGCGCCCTGCGCCAACGACGATGGGCTTCTAAGCTTTGTTGTTCATAAGTTTTTAATCCAGGTGTACTGGATAACCATTTTTGTAGTTTTTCTTCTTGAAACTGCATAAAAATACCTTCGCCGCGCACTTCTGAAGCTGGAACCCATGTAGGTTCAGAACGACTCAAAGGAGCCCAGTATTCTTCGGGTAATTCTCCTATTTCAGCATAGTCACCAGGAGATTCAATTCGGGTAAAACCAACTAAAGCACGAACTTCTCGCAAGCGTTCTACTAAGACAATTTTTTCAAAATAAGCTTCGTAGCCATCAGGGGCGGCGACGGGTGTTAACCAAAAGTCAGCGCTATTTAAACTGGTATCGACATTAGAAAAAACTTGCCATTCTGGGGTTTTGATATCTTTCACGTCGAGGCATTCGGTTTCACCTGTTTCTTGATGTTTTTGTAAGATTTCTTTCCAGATTTCGGCATCTGAATATTTAGCAAATTCTTTGAGTAGACCGACTTGGCGCGAAAAAACTACCATGTCAATTGTAATAGCTTTTTCTAACACCGTCCAGTGTTTATCAACCAGTTGCCCCAGTTGATTAATAGTAGTGGGAATCGAGAGTACGGAAAGGGTGATAGGAAACCAGCTATTGGATGCACCGAGTAAGATACTTTTCATTTGTTTGGTACATCCATCTTCTGCAAAGTTGCGTAAATGGGGATGGCGACCGCGACATTGAGGCATATTCATTTTACCAAGTTCGCCAAAGGCATCGGACAGTCGGCGAGATTTACCGCAACTATCGCATTTTACTTCAATATCAGTAGCAGAACCAGAAATGCCATATTCATAGAGACGCAGAGAACCTTTGCAATTACTACTACCTCTATGAACGAAGTAGTGCCAGGGAAAATCATCTAAGTGTCCGTGTTGACAAGCTACTAAAAATCTGGCAGGAATAACTGTTGGAGAAAATGTGCGACAATTACTATGAATGTAGCGATTTTGGTCGGGTCGATGGCGATCGCGTTTTAACTCAAATAGTCCCGATTTTAAAGGTGCGAGTAATCGGCATTGGGGACAAACTACCCAGGTGGGAAAAGGCGAGACGGGAATGCCTACTTTGGCGCTTTCATCAAATAAGTTAGGGATGGTATTGTTTGATTCGGATATAGGCGGTGTTAGCAGCTTTTTGACTTGATTACCGATTTCTTTTTGCACTGCTGCTAGTAACCGCGCTTCTCCTAATTCTGAGGCGTGAGTGAGTTCCCAATCATCTAATCCCATTACCATTGTTGATAAGTTGGGTAAATCTACAATAGAACCAATGCCTGAAGAGAATAAGATTTGGCTGGGTCGCAGTTCGCCAACTTTGTTTTTAGAAGGGAATTGATTGGTGGTCATTGTATTAACTAATATATGGCGAACCAAATGATTTGTGCAAATATCTAGCGGTGGTGTCGGTGGCGCGTCCGCCCATCTGACAAGTCAATCGTGGGGGATTGCCCCTACAAGTCTAAATCAATTGGGGTAGTTTCACTCATTGATTGGGTTGGACGATCGTCATCATCGGGGATGCGATCGTCTAAAATTAATCCAATATTGGGTTCAACATTTCTCAATGAATTTAAACAAGTAAATGATTGCCAATTGCTTTGTCCTGGTTGTTCTAATAATCCCATTGTCACCCCATCTTTTTTAGTCTGATATCCTAATACTTTTCCTCCCGTTGTATCCGCTTCTGCTAACCAATAGTCTAATTTAGCTTCTAATTCCTGTTTTACTAAATCGCGGGTCTTAGTATCTCCTACTGCTAAAGCCCGATCGCAAATCGCATTCATAGCAGCTTCCACATAAGGATGATGGCGAGAAATCCTACCAGCTTTATCATTCGCGTTTAATTCGCTACCTGCCAAACGCACTAAGGAAACGAATAAAGCAGCTAATCCTCGGTCAAGGGCGCGGGGGGCAAAAGGAGTAATTGAGAGGGCTTCAACGTGCTGATAGAAGGTAGCATGATAATGTTCAAATTGCTCGTAATGGGATAAATCTCTCGGTCGCGCCCAGTTATAAACTGTGAATACTAAACCAGGAAAAGTTCGCCCTACCCGCGAGGTTGCTTGGATGTATTCAGCAGTGTTTTTGGGTTGACCGGTCACTACCATTACGCCTAAGCGTTTTACGTCTACGCCCACAGAAATCATATTAGTAGCTAGTAAAACATCTAAGGGTTTGCGCTTGTTACTTTTATTGGACTTCTCTGAAGAAAAAGGAGTTTCTAACCAATTTAATACAATGGGAATATCGGTAGAATTTTTGCGCGAGGTCAATTCTTCTACTTCGAGTCTCAGACGTTTTGCTAACCCTCGGCGGTCGGTTTTTCCTAAGCGAGATTGAATGTCATCATCCACTAAACGCCTGGTTCCTCCTAATTCCCGCATCGAGTTAAAATAACCCACTAAGGTCATCCAAGGGTCAACAGAATCGCCATATTTTTCAAACAAATATTGAGAGGCTGCCAATACTGCTGTATAAACGCGAATTAATGCTGCTTTTAATCGCCTTCCTGTGGCACAAATCCCCAAATATCGCCGACCGGGATAATCCTCTGAAGGCGGACGCTGACAGGAAAAGAAGTTATCTTCAATATCTAATCCTTGGGGGGGAAAAACTTGTACTTGGCGCAAAAATAGGTTATGTACTTGGTCGCGGGCTTGTCTAATTGTCGCAGTGGAAGCGATTACTTTGGGACGGACTATTTTACCGTTGACTTCCCACGATGCCAGTTGATCTACGGCGGTTTCATACAGTCCGACTAGGGTTCCCAAAGCGCCACTAATTAAGTGCAATTCATCTTGAATAATTAAATCTGGCGGCCTCAAGGCATTAGTCGAAATAGTTTTAGCAGTAGGGAGTCCGTATTTACTGGGGTGAGAGTTTGTATCTTCGATTTCAGGAGAACGAAAACCGTGACGGGTGCAATATCCCTCTACTTGTCCGAATAGCATTTGTACAGCACCATTCCAGGGCATTTGGGCAAATTTGTCAACAGTTGCTATCACTAATGTTGGCAAACGACGATAGATTTCTTCATCTACAACTACGATGGGTAAACCTTCGGTGGGAGATTGTTTTTGGGTAAATAAACATTTGCCTAAAGCATCACCACAGTAAATTAAAGTGCGTCCCGATCCTTTGGCAAAAGATTCTACTTTAATATGTTGTTTGCCGGGGTCAATTTGAGAACCACACCAAGGACAGTTAGTTAATTGATGGGGAGAACCGCTGCTAGTGGGTTGGTATTGTCCGAGTTTTTGTTTGAGAAATTCATTGCTTTGTTCGGTTCGGTTTGGTGTGGTTTTCATCCCTACCCATAACCCAATTCTAAACGGTTCTTTTCCCCATTTATTTTCATCTTGGCGGCGGATTTCTTCGCAGGCACAAATTAAGGTTGTGGCACGTTGAAATTGTTGTAATGTTAAGAGGCGGAGGGTGTAGCGCATGAGGACAGCAACCCCTGCTGCGCCGGAACGTCCGGCAATATTTCCTTGTAATCTTCTCAGTCCAATGGTGTAGGCTGTTAATCCTAAATAGGCTTCGGTTTTACCGCCGCCGGTGGGGAACCAAAGTAAATCTGCGATCGCATCTGTGGGATGACATCGATCTGGGTGGTCTAATTCGGTGATACTGGGAAGATTTAGCAGGATAAAAGCTAACTGAAACGGTCGCCAGGTGCGATTCTTGGGAATATCAATATTATCCCATTCGCTGGCTTCGCCGCGCCGTTTATTTTCTGCATAAATTGAGTGAATCCGCTGTTTCCACATGGCGAGATTCATAAATTGGAAGGCTTCAGCAGCCTGAGAATCTGTTTGTAATAACGTGATTCCTGCTTGAATACGATCGCAAGTTATTTGACAATTTGCCAAAGCCGATTTTGCCGCATCCTGATAATCGCCTAAATCGGCGGTGGAGTCGGCAATTTTCGCAGTTTGTTGGGTAATCCATTCACTATAAGCAATAGTTAAAGAACTTAAAGCAGTTGATAAATCGGGAATTTCTGCTAGTTCTTTCATATCTAAAATTAATCCCGCCAGTCCCGGTATTTCCTCAATAGTTGGCGGCGTAGTTTGGGGTATTTCGTAAGCGGGGACGACTTTAGTAGCAAGGCGGATAGCCCGATGCCTTTTGCTGGCTTCGCCATCGCACTTTCCGCCTAAAAGTTCCGCGTGTACGCCTGTCCCGTGTCCGACGGCAAATTCTATGCAGTCGCGGTACTGCATGGCCATTGCTTGTTCTTCGGCAAATAAGACGGGGTTGAGTTTACCGACTTGGCGTTTCAGCCGCCGTTTAATGAAAATATCGGGATATTTGGGGTCGGCAGATTCAACGCTTAATTCTGGTTGAAATAACCAAGCGCTATCGCGTCTAATTTTCGGTTCTTGTTGTCCGTTAACTAAGAAGAGAGTCACGATCCAATCTTGATGCTGTTGGCGAATTTGACCTTGAACAAATACTGCTTTTTCTGGATCGATTTGCCAAGGATTAATCGCGCCTACTTTTAAGATAATATCCGGTGAGGTTCCTCGAATCGGGTAGCGCCGCCACAAGGTTTTTGCTTCGCCAGTCAAAGTTTTGGCGCTTTCGCTTTTCTCTCTTTCGTATTGTCCCCACCCTGCTTTTACTTTAATTGCTTTGGCATTTCCATCAACACAAAAAGTCATGCCAATTGCGGAGGGAAACATTTTCTCGGCGGGGAGAATGTTACTTTCGGTTGTGCCTTCTTCTAAAGTACCGCTACCGGAAACGGCTAATTCATCCATTTGTTCGGGCGTTTCTTCGAGTTCTTCGGGTACAATATGACGATCGCTAGGTGCGATTAATCCGACGAGATAGCGATCGCTTACTCGCATTTCGTCTATTTCTTCATACTCTCCTCCCGCTGGGCCGAGTAAATCATCTAATATTGCTTGTTCTAATTCTGCCCGAATTTGATAATAAGTTGGCGTTTCTAAAAGAGAAGGATGATTATTTTTACTATTTTGATGGGTATTGTTTTCAATATTTGGATGGGTATTGAAATAATGTACAACTTTTTGAGCAATGTTATCGGACATGGTAGGATTTTCTAAGTCGATGACATCGCTATCATCTAAGCTAAGGCCATTTAATAAAACTGCTAAATGTTGTTCGTTGGCCGAAATGACGCTACTCCAATCTAGTTGGGCGGCGCGATTTTTTAACTGTTCGTTAATCGCTGCGAGGTCTAAGTTGCCTGGTAGTATAGCAGGGAGTTGGATAATATTCATAATATTGCAATATTTCGTAATATTCATAAATTAGCAATTTAGCATTTTAGCATAATACCACATTTAAATACATAGGGTGCGTCACGGCTACGCTTAACGCACCATCTTTCACTAAATGTGATAGTTTTAAATTGCACCTTTATATCAAATCGTCTATTGTGGCTAAGGATCGTTTTCATCAAGTTGTTAAAACTGCTCTTACTAAGGATGGGTGGAATGTTACTCACGATCCACTTAAAATTAAAGTGGGCGGTGTAGATATGGAAATTGACTTGGGGGCAGAACGATTACTGGCAGCAGAGCGAGGAAATGAGAAAATTGCGGTAGAAGTCAAAAGTTTTTTAGCTAGTGCATCGGCAATTTCTGAGTTTCATACAGCACTGGGGCAGTTTATTAACTATCGGGCTGCATTGCGTCGTGAAGAACCCGATCGCATTCTCTATTTAGCCATACCCGATTTAATCTATAACAGCTTCTTTCAACGTGATTTTCCAGCATCAATGCTGCAAGAAAATTCCGTAAAATTGATTATTTACGACATTGAACTGGAGCAAATTTCACAATGGAAAAACTAACGGATCAATTAACCAACTATCAGCAAATTGTACAGCAATTATTGATGGATTACGCAGAAATTAAGCCAGCTTATGGTGATATTGAAGTTGAAACTATCTTTGATACACAGCGAAATCACTATCAAATTGTGCATCTGGGTTGGCAGCATAAACGCTGGGTGCATGATTGTATAATACATCTTGATATTCGCAATGAGAAAATCTGGATTTTTTACAATTCAACAGAACATGATATTGCAGCAGATTTAGTCAATTTGGGTGTACCAAAACAAGATATTGTGTTAGGTTTTTATCCTCCTTTCATGCGGGAAATGAGTGATTATGCAGTGGGCTAAAAGTAGAATAAATTTCGTAGTAAGCACTTTAGTGCTAAAGGGACTGAAGTCCCTACTACGAACGTTGGTTTCATCTGCTAATCAAAACAAGCTTAACTGTCCTTCAGATGATACCTGTTTTTTAGCAGTTTTCCCCCCACTTTCCCCCTTTTTCTTGCCTTTGTCGTGCAACCCTTGGGCGACTTCTTCGGCGTAGCGTTCGTGATTCAGCAGCAAGAGTCTATCTAGCACTTCCCGCCGTGCGGTTTCGCTGATGGTGTAGCGCAATCCTTGTTTAGTTTCGTGGAAGTCATGCCCTAAGTCTATGTCTTGCCAACCGTAGGCGGCGGCAACGGCGTTATCCATTTCTACGTGCAATTCTCGCAGTTGTTGAATATCGGCGGCGGTTTCGTCGGCGTTGTGGAAGCGGTTGTAGGTTTTGGTTAATCCTTCTTGGCGAGAAAGCATGATGGATTGGCGGTGGGTGTAATAAATTTTGCCAGCTATCTCAAGGTTCTCTGAGAAGCAATTTGGTTCAGGCATTGGAAAAGTTAAAAATGTATCAGTATTTGAATAACTTAAATCTGCCTTCAAGGTTGAACTACTACGCCAAGCCCATTGATTATGTAAACTAGATTGAAGTGTTGCAAAAAATTTATAATCCTGATAAGCAAATACCTTTAATTTTTGTGATAGCACGGAATTGGGATTAACAAAAACTAGCGATAGATATTTAGAGATCCCAGAACATACGAGTACAGGTTTTGACCTGTCAAGCTGCTTAAAGAACTTTTCTCTCCTATCCCAGAAAAGCCAGTATCTTGATTCGTGAATTTGTCCTATCAAACTATCTCTGTATGGCTTCACCCGCTCTGTTACTAGATCAAACAGGTGGGTATATTTTACTGCTTGTTCGTAGTCCCAATTTTGAAAATTGATAACATATCGTGAAGTAGACTGTGTAGGGCTTTCCGTTATGTCTTCACCACCTAAATAGGGCTGAATTATATCAGAATATTTGAGTAAAGTTTTGATAAGCTTTTCTCGTTCTTGGGGTGTTATAATGAATCCATTTCCATGAATTTTTACACCTTCTGAAAGCATTCCTAGATTAGCGCTGAGCAGTTTTGCAGACATTCTTTTAGTTTCATCAAATAAACCACTTGAAATGTACTCAACTTTGCTTCCATCTAAAATACGCTCTCCAATCCAGCAACCTTTACAAAGCCAAATTAGACTTACATAAATCCCAGCAGCACCAATCCAAGGCAATGAAGAAAAAGCTCGGAATATTTCTGCTGAATCATGGGTTATTAAATAATTCAAGCCAACCTCTTTTGTATCTCCCTGAGCTATTGTATTTGTTGCAATTAATCCCAGATAACCTTGTTTATTAGATATCTCAAAAGATTTTCGTAAGAAGTAAGCGCATAAATCTGCCGCTCCTTTAGAAAATAAAAACCTGCTCTTTAGAGCATATTGATAATTCTCTCCAAGAACAGTTGCGATACGTTTGCCACCCAAAAATGGAGGATTACCTATGATTGCCGAAAATCCATTCGGTGTATCCTCCTGTGAAAACACCTCTGGAAACTCCAACTCCCAGTGAAACGGACGCAACTTCTCCAAATCTGGCAGCACCTGACGCACCTCATCAGAAACACTCGCCCCATCCCGGAAAACCGTTAACAGTGTTTGCCTTAACCCTTTTCGTTCCGCTTCAGACAAATCGTTAAAATAGCTAGCAACCAGCAAATCGCAGCCATCGCGCAAATCATTGGCAACAGCATTTGCCTTCGCCAACAAATAAGCCTTCTCCGTTTGGTCTTGCGCCGTCATCCCTGGTTTCGCTGCAATTTGCCGCCGCAACTCAATAACCTGTTCAACCTCCCGGCGAATCTTATCCGCAAACAAAGCAGGCGTACCAGTCGTGTCCAAATTCCAGTAGCGCAACTGTTCCAAATTCACCCCAACCAGCGAATCCCCCCACTTGAAGGCATGATCTAAAAACGTAAACGGACGCGCTTTTGCTAACGTAATCAACCACAGCGATAACTTCGCCATCTCCACCGCCAGAGGATTTTTATCTACTCCATAAAGACAGCGTTCCGCCACAATCCGCCGCGCCACCGTCAACCGTTCGTCACTATCTTTCGGAATCGGACATTCATCAGGACGAAACTTAGATAAAGTCCCCTCCGGCGCAATCACTACCTTCCCCGGATTTTCCCGTTCCAACCCTTCCCACGCCTCCACCAAGCGTTCCGCCAAATAGCGACAAGTCTGCACCAAAAACGCCCCACTCCCCATCGCCATATCGCAGACTTTGAGTTGCAGTAACTCCTTCGCTGACTTGAGCCGCCACTGTTCCTTCGGCTTCCCCTCTGCCACCCCTTCATAAACCAACGGTTCCAGGGTATATTGCACGATCGGTTCGGTTAAACTGCGCGGTGTATAATGCGTCCCCGTTTCCCGACGATTTGAACCTTTCGTGACGTAGACACTGCCCTCTGGAATCACCATTGGGTACTCCAGCGTGTCCAGGCGAATCAATCCAGCAAACGGCAAAACGCGCTGATACAATTCCCCATCATTATTGCAAGCCGCCCGCAACCGCTCCTGCACCCTTGGCAAAATCACCACTGAGAGAGCCTTACGCAGGGCAGCAGGGGACTTATTCGACTGCTCTTTGACAAATTTGACCAAATCCTCCTCGCCCTTGGCTTGCAGCCGCTCCAACTCCAAAAGCGCCACCTCTGGTTCCCGTTCCCGCGTCCCAATCAATCCTAAAACCGGAGACGTTGCCCTGACTGCCGTATGGTCGAGCAAGCCTTCATAGACATGACCGATTTGCTCAATATCCAGCGCCCGAAACGAAAGTCGGCGCGGTTCCAGCGTCCCACCCACTCTGATTTGCAAAATTTGCAACGCTTCCAACAAATGCAACACAATCCGATTGTTCACAGGGATAGGTTCAGCAGAAATCTCTTGCCAGCGACTTCCCCGCACTCGCCCCTCCAAAAACGGGAATCTGTCCGGGTCGAACAAACTGCCGCCATAGGCCGGAATATCCAGCAAATCGTGGCGAATTCCCCCATGCACAGCGCGAAACGTCGCCAACAACCGACACCAGGCATCGCTGCGGCGTTCCAACACCTCCTCACCAAACTTATCTGCATCGCTGCGCAACTTAGCGGAAATGGTAGAAACCGCATAATATTCGTGATAAAGCGCTTCTCCCCCCGCCGAAGGAATCAACTTGCGTTCCTCCGCTGAAAACAGAAACACCAGACGCATCATCACCGTCAGCGCCGCTTCGTAAAGCTGAGGTTCCGAAATATCTTGCAAGAGAGTGCGATTTCTATCTTGGTCAATGCGGTCTAATGCCTGTACCAGCACCTCCACCGCCCGCCGTACCTGATAACCCAATTGGTCAGTAACTTCTTGCTGGTCACTAATACTTTGAATTAGCAAAGTTTCCAGTATTTCCGAGTCATCCACCCCAAAAAACCGCCTCACCCCCAACAAACTGCGAAACGCCCGCAGCGTCAAATGTTCTTCCAACCACAGCGTCCCGTACCAAGAAATAAAACCCGTGGTTTCACCTCTAGGCGCATTGACTAACATCCAATGTTCGCCATTAGTTACTAACCCCAACCGCACATTAGCAGCGTGCAATAATTCCATCATCCGAGTCGCGGGACTTGCTTTCCAGCGTTGTCCTGCCAAAGGTTTCTCCAAATCCTGTTGGGCAGGTACAATCTGAACTAATAGCCGGGGTGTCCCTGCATTAGGTGTTTCTTGAGGATTAACAATTACCCAATCTGGCCGGAGAGTTTCGCCCTGTTCTGCAACAGTGGTTTGCAACCCAGGCGGAATGCGCTGCCCTTCTAACAATACCTCCTCCGGCAATTCCAAAGTCTGCCGCAAAACAAACTCCACCCAAGCGCGATGAATCGCTTTTTCAGGACGCGCCCCCAATTGATTATCTTGCCATTCTTCATAGGCTAACCGTAACAGCTTGAAATGTTCCGAGTCATGGGCATCTAACCCACTGGGAAACACTTTCAGCAATACCGGTAAACTTAAAAAAGGCCCGGAAGCTTCAACCAGAGATAACCATTCAGCGTGGTGACGTGCGGTAGACATGATGGGTAATGGGGAATAGGTTTTTATGGCTGTTGAATGGCGCTGACTAAGATATAGCCTTTCTCAGTAACATGAGGTGCTCATAGGGCATAGGGCATAGGGCATAGGGCATAGGGCATAGGGCATAGGACTCGCCCCCATACCTCACCACGCTTGAGAACCGCTATACCTAAAATTTTCTTGATATCCTTAATATAATATTCGCTTAGAGCGATCGAGATTACTTTATCCTGTAACTTTAAAAATTGCCAAATCGTGCCGATAGTGATTACTCCATAAATACTTTCAATTTCATTTTTTTGTTTTTCATTAAATAACTGTGCTGCTACCATTTCCGCAATACACTGCGCCAACCCCGATTTTAAGTTTTCATTCTTCGTCTCCATAAATTTATAGGACGGGCAAGATGCCCATCCCACAAGAAAAAATAACTCTTGTGGGATGGGCATCTTGCCCGTCCTAGTTATTTTTGCAAGAGGTCTAATAATAAAATCACAAAAGCCATTTAAACCTTGTTGGACATCAACCGTAAAGTCCACCCCCGAAAATAAGCTAATTTGACCCTTAAACTTGCGCCTAATCTCTAACAAAACTGGACTAATAATCATTTCTGAACGTGCTTTTTCCGTATTAATCGCCACCGCCAAATCAACATTCTCACCTAGAATTGTCACCAGTAAATCGCTACATTCTGCTTCCGGTACATCCGCAAACATTCCCGACGCTTCATTCACCGTCAAACCAAACCGTTGACTTACTTCATTTAACTTAAAATCGCTGTACGCCATTTGTTTTATCTCCATTTGCACTAAAGTGCTTACTACGAACTTGTTTGTAGTAGGCACTTCAGTGCCTTTATTGATATTAATTTACCTCACAAGTTTCTGCGGAACTAAATATGTCACCGCCAAAGGAAACAATCGCGGCGTTGGATTAGCAAATCTCGCCCTAATCAGATCCGTTTCCTGTTCAATCTCGCGAGGAATTTGCTCAATCCTCAACTTTAAACTATTGACATTTCGCTCAAATTGTGCTTTTTCCTCCGTATTAAATAACTCCAATTGCTTAAACTCCGGTTCAACAAACTCTTTTTCAATACTAAGCTTTAACTCAGTTAAAATAGCCGTAATATCCGCCACCTCTTTATCAGCCCGGTTCTGCAAATCCCGCTGTAAACTAGCAGTTCTATCACTCATTCGCGCCTGCAAAGTTTTCAGCAATTCATCGCCATAATTCGGCCAAAAATTTGCTAATTTTTGTTGAACGCTATCTGGCGCTGCGTCTGGTAAAACTGCATTTAACGCCCCTTGCAATTGCATCACTTTCAACCGGGTAAATTTCCCATCCTTCAAGATTCCCCCCGCCGTAATCACCTCTTCATGTAACCGTTGTTGGTCGGTTCCTAAAATCACCAATCTACCATAAGCAACCACCGCCGGAGTTTCCAACCCCGAACTAGCAGAAACTAACCTCGCCGTCACGCGATGCAAGCATTTTCTTTCCTCCCCAGACCACACCTCAGCCCGCAACAAGCGCAAACACATTTGTACTAACCGATGATTCAAATGTGCTAACACCACATTATCTTTACCCTGGGCTAATTCCGGGTCAAAAACAATGGGGCGAATCGCCTTGGTATGGGGATGGGCTAACCCTTCGCTACACATCGCCCAACTGCTTTTTAGGGCTGGTAAATAAAAAGCTTTTCCCTTTACACCTGCTATCTGAGTTTCTATCAGTGGCGGTTGTTCTGCTAACTCTAGCCCTATTTTTACTACTGATTCTATATTATCAGGAGTCAACCGTAAATTCTGGCGAGTTTCGTTTAATTGTTCCCGCAATTTATCAATCTGTTCTCTGACTTTGCGCTCAAACTTTAACATCCGTCGCACAGGTTCCGATTCCCGTTCAGATTTGCTAGTATCTAAAGTAGTCCGATATCCTAACATCGCTTCTTCTACTTGTTGGGCAATCACCATACCCACTTTACCCAAATCTTCTCTGATATTATTAACTTTTAAGGCCGCCCGCATTAAAAATTCTAAATCACCTTCTAAATCACCCGGTTTAGTTCCCGTTACCGAATTTTGTTTATAATCTTTGCCGACAAAATGATAAACTAAAACCTCCCGAGCTTTTTGTCCGTGACGGTCAATTCTGCCATTCCGCTGTTCCATCCGATTCGGATTCCAAGGAATTTCATAATGAATCAACTTAGAACAATAATTCTGTAAATCTAACCCTTCCGAAGCTGCATCAGTTGCGAGTAAAATCCGCACAGGGGAAATATCAGGGTCGGTTTGAAAAGCTGCTTTGACTTTTTCCCTATCTTCCGAAACCATGCCGCCATAAAGAGTCATCAATCTGTCTCCTTCGATTAATCTTTCGGCTGCTAATAAATTATACAACCATTTTTGAGTAGCGCGATATTCGGTGAAAATAATAACCCGTTGATTTGACCATTTCCCATTAGGTTTGATCTGAGTATGAATCCAATTCAATAACTCTTGAGCTTTGGCATCCGGTCGTTTGGCGGCATCTTCTGCCCATTGTCGCATTTCTTGTAATAATTGTTGTTCTGCTGCCGAAAGTGGGCGAAACAATCTGCTAGTATTAGTAATTGCTTCATCGGTTGCTTCTTCGTAAACCGCATCATCGGCAAATTCTTCTTCAACTTGCTCTAATTGACGGCGTAAAATTCCCTCACTTGGTCGTGATAAACTGGTAGCAGTCCGGCGACGGGCTGAAGTTAAAGATTTTTCGTGCTGGGCTAAGGTAATCGCAAAAGCTTCTGGTGAAGAAAACAAGCGTTTCTTTAACAGTTTTAAAACAAATTCAGTAGCATACTTTTCTGTATTATCTGCCACACCTTTACCGCGTAATTCGGTGTAATGTTTTAAAGCTGCGTGCGCCCTCCGTTCTCCGGCGGGATAATCTACTAAAATAGGTGCTAAATTCCGTACTGGAAATAAAGGCGAACCATCCCAGTTTTGCATCTCCTGTTTCAGTCGTCGCACCATGACAACTTGCAGTTGGTTTTTGTCAGGAGAAACACCCCTAGCAAATCTTTGGGAGTCTAACAATTCTAATAAAGCGGTGAAACTTTCGGGATAACCGTTATGGGGAGTTGCGGTTAAAAATAATTTGTGTTCAAAATGAGGAACTAATAATCTAATTGTAGTCGTTCGGAGCGAGTCAACTGCATATTTTCCGCCGCCGGATGGTGCGACGTTGTGCGCTTCATCGACAATCAGCAAGTCAAAACGGCGGGGATAGAGGGGTTCGCCTTCGGCGGGGAG
The DNA here is from genome assembly GCF_036702495.1 of Microcoleus sp. C2D2. Lineage (NCBI taxonomy): Bacteria > Bacillati > Cyanobacteriota > Cyanophyceae > Oscillatoriales > Microcoleaceae > Microcoleus > Microcoleus sp. C2D2. The sequence goes on from NZ_JAUBTO010000021.1 coordinate 59,633, forward strand.
GAGTTCGCGAAAAAGACGCAGGGGGCGATCGCGCTTGATAAAATCGATCGAGGTAATCAATCTGGGAAAATGCTGCCAAGGATTAACATGAATCCCGCGAGAACGCCGTAACTCCTTCATTAGATTACTATCCACAATCCGAAAATCTAAACCAAATTTATCCCGCATTTGGTCACGCCATTGAATTTGTAGCGCTGAAGGGCAGATAATCAAAATACGGCGGCAACGATGGCGAATTGTCAACTCCTGCGCGACTAATCCCGCCTCTATGGTTTTCCCTAATCCTACATCATCAGCAATTAGTAAGTTAACACGGGGCATTTGAATGGCACGCACAACGGGGTCAAGTTGATAATCTTCAATATCAATACCGCTGCGAAACGGAGATTGTATAGTACGAATATCAGCAGTTGAAGCGCCCCCCCAGCGTACCGCATCCAAAAAAGCGTCTAATTTAGCGGGTTCATCAAAACCTGTAGGTGGCGGTAGTTCCATCCGTTCGCGAATAAAAGCCCCCGGTTCTAATTCCCAGATTACCTGTAATTCTTCCCCCAAAGCATCATCTTCCACAGAGGAAAGCATCACCAGGTTTTGCAACTGCTGTAACCCTGGTAGCATGGGATTAACAGGTATGGCAGTTGGACGTATTTCGGTGACGACGTATTGGCGCGATCGCACTTTGACTAACTGACCCAGTTCTGGAATTGCTCTAGTTAAACTCATACCATCCTCTGGGAAACTTTGACACTACTTCCGTCTGTGTGGCACTGTTTTAAGTTGGTGCAACTTTTTTGGGTGAGATAAAGAGTGCGATCGCAACCTAACAATTTTCTCAGCTTTTAGTCCCGTATTGTTATTGTACCCGATGCTATCTTTATATAAACATTACTGTAATCGCCCTTGAGTACGATTAAAAAAGTAGCACATTTCAAGGGCGATCGTCTGGTCAGACTGCAAGCAAGTAGGAGTAGCTAGCGTTCGACGGTTTGCGCTCAGCCGGAACCGTCGAAGTCCGCAGGCATCGCCCTTAAACTCTAAAAGTGCCATTCAGCCAATATAAACTAGGCTTACTTAGTAACAAAAACCCGCTGCTTCGCACGACTACAACTCACGTACATAAGCTGATTGTGCGCTCGAATACTGTCGCGGTATTCTTTAACAAATTGAGGTTTTTTACAAGGGAAAACTTGAGCAAGATACAGCAATTTAGTAGCGACTTTCCTGCCGATATCACTGCTATCAATTCCCACCTCCGTGAAAGTAGAGCCTTGAGAATTATGTACAGTAATTGCCCAACAATTTCTCATATCTGCAAAGATTTCACAATGGTCGTACCATGCCTTCCATAAGCTCGGATTGCTTTTAGCATTTTGCAGCAACCTAGCATTGTCCTGTTGGAATCGGCGAGCGTCATTTTCGTGGAGGATATAGATTTGGCGTCGGTCGCCTGCATCGGTTTTAACCTGGAGATTCCAGGCTTTATAGCCACAGTACCTATCCTCTTGAAATTCGGCAATTTCCACTTCTGCTGATGTGGGCAGGATGACGGTTTTGCCGTCGGGAGCAATAACGGGAGCTTTAGCAATCAACCTCTCTCCAATAACAAATCTGGGAGCATTTTTCCCGTAGATTTTGGCTCGGATTTTGCTATTCCAGTAGGCGACGCGCTCGTTAGTGTAGCAGAGTATGCGAAAGCAATCAGGGTCTTGAAGGAAAGTTGAAGAGAACTTTTTTAAGGCGTATTTCAGCAGCGTTTTTTCTCTGACTAAGAAGGCTCCGTTTTTTTTATCAAAGCTGAATTTGGAGAAGGGTTTGAACGCCTCTTTGCTCTTGACAGACGTGCGGCAAGCTGTTACGAATTCTAGCAGGGGGCTGCCCGCACCTTGCCTGACGACCTCTGTTAAAACGGCTTTTTCAGGCACGCTGAAGGATTGAGATTTTTTCTCTTCTATTTCGCCATTATTAACAGGAGGCAATTGTGCGGGGTCGCCCATAACAATAAGCTGCCGATTGCTGCCGATGAGTAAAGCGCTAGCAATTCTTTCTTGAATAATATTCCACAGTTCTGCTGTAACCATACTGCACTCATCGAGAAAAATGGTGTCGTACAGGTGAAGGAAAGAAGGAGAAACTTGTTTGAGGATTTTATTTTGCCCCTGTTTGACTGGAGCTAACCCCAATAGCTGGTGGATGGTCATAAAGTCTACTCCTCTCAGTCCTTTTTCAGCAGCCATCCGTCGCAATACGCCTACAGCTTTATTGGTGGGAGCGGTGAAAGCGACTCTCTTTCCGGCGCTGACTAATTGTTCTGCTACCAGGTTGACAAGGGTTGATTTTCCCGTACCTGCATATCCAAATAGCCCGAATACCCGTTTAGAACTTGCTACAAATTGTTCGAGGAGTTGGAGGGCGTTGTTTTGTTGAGAAGTTAATTGAAAATTCGGTTTTACCAGTGTTTGAATCATAGGGTTGGTTTCTTCTACTATCTTTCAAACACTAATCAGCGGTAGCTGAAATTTACACAATAATTAATTCAGGACTTACGCAAGAACAACGTATTTCTGTCATTACGAGGGTCGCGAAGTAATCGCAAAGCCTTGTTACACCGTTACAATGCGTAAGTCCTATAATTGATGGAGACGATAATAATAACTCTAACAGGACTTACGCATAACCTCTATATGTAGGGTGAGCCCTAAGCACCTTACCGCTACCAAGAGTGTATTTAAACACTTGGGGCGTAAGTCTTGTATAATTTGTTCTGTTGATTTGACTGCTACTCAAATTTTACATAGTTAGGACTTATGCACCCATCAAAAACTCTCCCAGTTATCAGTTGGATTGATAACTAGGAGAAATTGTGGAGAAGCGGAGTTATTAATCTAATGCAGGTACTTTGACTAATTCGACTTCAAAATAAGCTTGACCCATCAATCTTGAGGCAAAACTGGCTGTTCTTGACTATCAAAAATAATCACAAATGTGCGATGTTTAACCAACCGTTGCAAAACCCGCAGATGCTCATCTGCATCGTTTCTCTTGCGGAATCGCGCCACAACAATACGCTGGCAATTAGGAAGTAAGCGAATTAAGCACCACGGGTGCAACTTCTCAAAATAGGTCATTTTAACCTCCTGATAACAGTAACAAATTGTGTTTGTGTTTGATTACCTGCCATTACCTTAATTGAAACAATATTGTCAAAGACAGGTCACGGTGATATTGACAATTGACTATATTTGTGCTGAAACCAGCTCAAATTATCTTTTGATGCTGAAAAGGCTTGATGTGTATAAAATCAAAAACAATAGTGGCGCGTCTATTTGGAAATGAGGCATTAGAAATCTCCTCAGAAACTCGCAGGGAAGAAGGGGAGAAGGGGAGAGGGGGGAGAAAGAGTTTCTTTGCTCCATAACGGGTGCTGGGCCTCCGTGAAACGCTTTGAAGTTTATCAATTTGAGAAAACACGGGCAATTGTTCAATGCACTAATTTCAAGCAGACGCGCCACTACTAATGCACGCTATTATCTTCAGAAAGCCGACATAGCAAGGTTGCCAGTGCCTCTGGAATTTCCTCAAAATGTTCCAGCAGAAAGTCCATTACTGCCAGATGACGCAAATCGACAGGAGTAGGAAATCTTCGATTTTTTCCCTTTTTAAACCAACCCCGCACTGTAGAATTAGAACGGGAACAAATAAAAGCGATTTCCTCGTAACTCACCGCCCACTTGCCATAAAACTGCTTCGGCGTCATTCCCAATTGGCATTGGCTGTAAGCTGCAATTAAATTACGCTCTCTATCGGTCAAAGTCTGTGGCTTTTTCATCCTCAAACCCCTCCAAATCTTCCTCTCGCGCCGTATCAAACTGACACCAAGCTGCGCTCTTGGAATTAGCAGCCAGCCAAATTATGTAGCACCACATCCAACAGTACCGGCGCGGTTCGCAGTTGTAAAATTTGCCAATAACTATCCCCCAATCAGCTTCTTCGCCAACACCCGTCCAGCGCACCATCTCGCCGCACTCAAAGCGCGGCGTGTGAATTTTTGCAAAATTAGCAGGCAATTCGATTGAAGGTGGCATCCCCTTCAAATCTCTTAGCGGCAGCGCCGAAATCAAATCTCGACTTCCTTTTAAGATTGACATAAGTTCATAGCTGTGAATCGATTGCACCTGACTTTTTTTGACAGGTTTTCAGGCAAATTTCTTGATAAAGAAATTGCAGCGCGATATTCCCCTAAATCAATCAACTGAAATCAAGCTGTGTAAATTCCTTTCTCCGGCATAATTGCCCTGTTTTGAAGTTAAATGCTAACCCGTGACCCGGGCAGGTTCCTAAATTAGGGTGCTTGGTATTTGGCAAAAGTTTATAACCTTTGTGGGGGCAAATATTACCAGGCAGCAAGGAGCAATTCGAGTAAGCTTCCTCCAAGCGTGGCAAGAAGTTGTAGTCTGCTGAAAGGATTGGTATATTGCGGTAGCACAAGCGCACCACTTGTTTTATTTCGATAACTTCACAAGCTAATTGAACTCGTGCTTGCCAATCTTCAGCAGTTTCCCCATCTGTGAAGAATAAGTTGATAAGTCGGTCATGCCAAAAGCGAAAGTCAAAGTGATAGTGGAGCGGTTCAAACTTGAGAATCTCTGCATCAGAGTGCGGTCGCTCAGGAAGTATAGGAATCCAGAAAGGGATGATTTTCCCTGGAAATCTTGATTCCAAACTGGGAGGACAACAGCTTTTAACGCATTGTACAAGCGCTCTTTCTCCAATGGCTACTACTTGATTCTGTATTTTAAAATTTGTAACGGAGATAGGCATAGTTTTTGGCAATTAATTAGTGTTGCTAGGAATTGGCACTAATACCAATCTCTCTCATAGGTACAAGGAAAGATTGCGTTCGCTTAATGGTAATGATTCTGTTGTCAAAAAATTTTATGGATGCGTTGCAAAAATCTTTGCAGTACAGAAATCGCTGTCCAATTACCTTTATTAGCAGCTTCGAGATATCGCCGGATCGAATCTTCAGTTAGTTGTTGGTCAAGCCAATGCCCCAATTCCACTAGCTCCTGCTTTTGTTGTTGATTGTGCCCTGCCAACAACTCAAACATCCCCAACTTCTGGAAAGTGGAAATGTCAAAGTTTGCCAGTTCTTCCTCAATCCTTTGCCGTTGCTGTTCAACTTCTTCGGGTGACAGAGTGGGCAGCGGCGGGTGCTGGATGTTGAGAAATTTCTCTACTTCTGGGTAATCTCCGACGTACATCTTTCCTTCCAAGCGATCGCACACAATTGCATGGGTGGGAAATTCATCATCGGAACCGAGGTGGTATGGTTCCAGATCGAGGGCGAGAGCGGGATGTTCAGTAAGTGGCTCGTACACGGCATAATAACTGAAGGTCCCTAACCCTCTACCATCAGTCCAAGTAGCTTTGCTGCCCATATAAAACATGGCGAAGTATCGGGAATCACCAACGATACCCACCATTTCTGGCAGCATGGGCGGTAGTGGTACTGGCAGTAAATTCAAGTTGTGTCCGTTCATGGTGAGATAGCATCCCTCTTTGAATTTTGTGTGGTTAATTGAAAGGGAGCCAGTTAACTGAAATAGAAGTCAATCATAATTCTTCACAGCTAACTGGCTTTTTTGAGGGCGATCGCCCGTGATGAAGACTTTCCTATGAATGTGAGAGTCCCTGCAAGTTGCTTCTGCAAGGTAAGTTCTTTTAAAGTGCGGGCGATCGCATAAGCTAATTGCAGTAAAGCTGAATATTGCTTTCGCGGTTCCGCTGCAAGCTGCTGCCTGGTTGGACAATTAGCCGTTGTAGAAGTTTCGTTAGCCCTTTCAAACGCTTGCTGGCGAAAGAGTGAGAATTGTTTGTGCTGCTGAGATTAATGCAGCGAAGGTTGCCATCTGTTCTTGTGCCTCATCCATGAAGGCAATAGCTGGATTTTGGGCAGAAGTGTCCATCATCAACCGCTTTTAAGAAAATAGGTGAATGCGTTCGTTATTGTTAAGAATGGACGCAACTTAAATGAGCAGGTCACTCCCAATAGCGGCGATAGCCGCTCTTTGACAAGGCCAAACCTGTCTTGTACTGTTGACACTCCCCGGTCTAAAGACACGCGGATTCTTAAGACATTTCGGTCTTAATATCCCTATTACTAGGGTTCCCAAACTCACCACAAAAGCTATTTGAGTGTGGTGATACATTTTGGGCGTTTAGGTGCTCTTGCACCAGGTTTCGTGGAGTCCCCACGTACCACGAGCAATGCTCTATCTCGAATCGTTTTTGCAGCTCCGATATCGGCGTGTTGGTAATAGCCGCATTCCACACAGATGAATTTTTCTCCATCTCTATTCGAGCGCTCTATATGACCGCAATTTCTGCATTCTGTGCTGGAGTGTTTGGGATTGACTTTAATGGTGACTTTTCCTTGCTTTGCAGCCAGATACTCAATCTTTAAAATCAATTCACCCCAACTTGCGTCTGATATCGAACGATTTAAACCTTTCTTTCTCGATTGTCCGTTTTTGAGGAACCTCCCTGTCTTTTCGTCAATTTTTACGCGACAGCGACGCCTCATCCCTGAAATATTTAAGTTTTCTAGGGCGATCGCATCTACGTTGCGAGATACTATCTTTTTGGCTACTTTCCATTGATAAGCGTGACGCCGTTCACTAATCTTTTGATGCAGTCTACCTAATCTTTTAGCTGCTTTTTGGCGGTTTTTGCTACCTTTAACTTTACGGCTGACCCTTCTTTGTCTGATTTTTAGGGTGCGTTTAGCTTTTTTGTTAGTTGCAAATTTCGGGTTGTCTATCTGGCAGCCATCTGATAAATGAACTAATTTAGTAATTCCCATGTCGCAGCCAATTATTTTGACAATTTCTGACTCTTGTTTAGCTTTGTAGTCGGGAACTGACTTATCTTCAATTCTGATGGATGCGTACCAACCATTTTGCCGTTTTCTCACTGTACAGGCTTTGATGGTAAAACCGTCAGGGATGGGACGCGAGTTGTGGAATCGCATCCATCCTAATTTAGGGAGATAGATCTTGTTGCTTTGTATTTTTACACCCATGACAAAAGTGAAAGATGTAAAATTACTGCGGTTTTTGAATTGAGGAAATCCTCGGCCTTCAAAGAAGTTCTTGTAGGCAGTGTCTAGCCGTTTAACATTCTGTTGTAAAACTGTTGAGTCGATCTCTTTGTATCAAGGGCGAGATTTTTTTAAATCTGGTAGTGCCACGATCTGAATCTCGCCTGCACTGCGACGAGGATTTTTGATTTGGGATTCTCGATCGGACTCACGTGAGTTTAACTTAGAATCTTTCCACGGGTTGCCCGTTGCACCATTTTTACTGACACAGCAGGTTAAGGGAGCAGCTTCACTGTGAGTTCTTATATCGCAGTAATTGCCGAGTATGAACTGTTGATTGTATTGGGCGATTCGATCGTTGAGACACCAATTATAGTGGTTGCGAAGCATATCGACCCAGTTCGACATTTTTGCATCTTGCGTTTGATTGGGGCGTAGCTTGTAAACGTAGTTGGAAAACATCGTTTAAATCACCTCCTAATTGGTTGAACTGTCTTTATTTTAAATTTTTTGACTGCAGCAAGTCAAGTAACCTATTATGTTACTTATTATCCGTTTTATCCGCTGCACTTCGTTGAAGTGTTTGTGTGCCTGCCTCGATAAAAGCCGTCGGAGAACGACGGGGTTTTCCACCCAATTTTTTGATAATTTTGTCAGTTCACTTTTCCGACTCTAAGTGAATATCCCTAGATTTTTACAAGGGTTTTTCACCAGAAAATAGCTTAATTTTTTTAGCTGTCTTTTAAATAAAATAGTAGTCGCTACCAACAATATTTACCCCAAACCTCTAACTTTTTAGGGGTAAATATTGGCGGTTTGTGGGTGTAATGACAATCATGATTCCGGTGTATTTACTGCTGGTGTCGCACTGATAAGTACCTTCGGTTTGTTGATTGGTGGAGCATTTTTAATGATTTGGGCATTTCCTAGCATTTGCAGCAGTAAGTATATATCTATCTGCCCTTTGACTGGTTCTGTAAGATAGTTTTTATGGAGTTATGGGGATTACGTCAATTACAACTCAAGAGTCAGGAAAGCTTATTCACACCTCACTCTTGAGCAGGCGGCTCAAACCAGTCAGGATTGTCGCGGATAGCAGTTGCCTTTGTTTTAGCTAAAATACATCCGGCAAGAAATGGGTAGCCATCGCGAGCCTTGCGTCCAAATATCGCCTCAATTCAAAGAAGACTTACGGGAGAGCCCTTCAACTGTTGAAACAATCTGGCGAACCAAAGTCGCGATAGCTTCACTTCAGAATCCCGAGCGCCTTGACAAGCTGTTCCGGCTGCACTTCTAAATAGCGCTGGAGGCTCGACAAATTTTTGTGACCTGATATCTCCATAATTACCCGCAGTGGCACCCCAGCATTGCTCAAGTTCGTCAGTGCTGTCCGCCTCATCGAATGTGTGGAAGCTCCCTTAATTCTTACCCGTTTGCAAGCTTCTTTAAAAATCAAGTCTGCCTGAGAGCGTGTCAAAGGCTTCGTACCCTCTCGCCCCGGAAACAAAAAACCCGCATCTGGATTGTAAGCCAATAAAAACTTAGCCAACATGGGATGTAGCGGCAGCGTTCGCGTTGCTGACTTGCCCTTAGTTGTCGCTTTCCGCAGCGTCACCACACCGCCAACAATGTCCTGAGTTGTTAAAGCTAACGCCTCTGAAATACGACAGGCACAATAAAAAGTCACAGCAAACAAAAGCCTATCCCTTGCTGTAACAAAACCCCGGTCGAACAGCCTAGATATTTCGGCGGGCGTCAAAATCTTAGCACGCCCGTTGCCTTGAACCTTCACGGCGCAGCCCTCCAAAATGGAAGCTCCCTTATTATTGGACGAAAGTGTCCTTTCGTCAAGTCTGCCGAAAAGCTTTTATCGCTTGATGGGCCACTTGCGGGGCGCTGCGCCTCCGATGCCGGAGCCCGCGTCCTTTATTGCAGTTAGATTGGCTTTTATTGCTACTCAACTGACTTAAATTCTCAGGAAAGTTGATAATTGGCAAGGTGGCGATCGCGTCTATGAGGTCTCGGAAGGTAACAGGTTTAATTGCCGCCATAACAGTACGCTCAAATAGAAGTGGCGCTTGTAATAATTTGATTATACTATTTTTTGATTCACTTTGCAAGTTGTTTTGCTAGTTTTGTTCCCCTTTAATAAAAAATTAGGATTTTATTGGAAAATCGCTTATTCTGGTCAAAAGAACTGCCCAAGCCTTACGAAGGCTTGGGCATTGTTATAAGTTTCGGAGGGTAAACGAGTACGCTGGTTGGTTGAGAAACTTTTCGTTCGCTGCTAGGACACTGAACGCGCACTTTCACCTAGTTCGGAAGTAGCAGATGCTAGGGTATTTGCAATCACCGCTTTGGGAGCAAGCTTGAGGATGATAGGCATCACAATTAGGGGAGAATTTTCCAGCCGATTTTTGATTTGAGCCTGCAACCATTCAATAGAGGAATCAGAGCCGTTAACTTTTTGCTTGAACCCCAGTTCTGGCGCAGCAGCTTTGATGGCGCTAGCAATTTTGCGAGCAAGCCTCAAGTGAAATCAGCGAAGTATTAACGGCAGGAAGTGAGGTTGTGCTTGCGCCTGAATGTGCGGCAAAATCAATTGGTTTTGCTGGTTTGTTTGGTGTTTTTTTGCCTGTGGTCTGATGGCGAGTGTGATGGGAGCTGGCTGGTTTCTCAATTTCAATTGTTGCTCCATTTACCTCGCTGTTGGCACTGTCAGATTGCGCTGCGGCTGTTGCCACATTTACTTCAGTTCGATTGTTTGTGAGTTCTTCCGATTGGACTGCTTCAGGCTCGTGCAGGAATGCTGAGGCTAAGCAAAAAAGGGTGGTAAAAAGGAAAGGCGGAAATAGTACATCGTTAATAGTTTCGATAGTCATCTGAACAAAAAACTCCCAATCAAATTTTTCGCGGTAAGCATTGCTAACCTTTTTTAGATTGCAACAGTTGACAACATGGTGCAGCATGGCTACACGGGCTGAAGAACCGGAGAATTAACTTCATCCTTTTGGATGATTAACTGAGGAGAAATCCACCTAATCTGATAATTTATTCAACGATCCCGGCCTGCTATACAAGGATCTAAGCGGTTTCAGGAAAGCGAAAAGTTGTGTTTTCTTTCTTTGCTCACGCCTCGCGCGTGACGGGCGCCAATGCGAACGGGACATTGGCGGATGAGCATTCAGTCATCACAATTAGCACTCTCTGCGGAGAGTGGTTTCAGTAGCTGACTTTTTTAGCTGCTCCGCGACGGTAGGCGCGGAGGTTAATCAAAAATTAATCGGACATTACCGATTTTACGGAGTGGTGCGTCCGTGAGAAAGGCAATGGAAAATTTTCCATCATCGACAAGCTGACAGGAGGCGCGCGATCGCGCGGCCTTCCATCCCACAGAAATGGAGTTCAACTTGGACAGTCACGTTGTCTAACACGATCCGCAAATTGCCTTTCGGCGTCATTATTCCGTTTTTCGGCTACGCAAGTCGTTACGGGGAACTCGCCTCACTTTCGCCCAGGGTTGGGCGTTCGGTCAGTTCAACAGTGGGGCAAGGTTGGTCAGCAGGTGTTGTGGAAGTCTGCGGCTCGATGGGTAGAATAGCGGGATTGGGCAGAAGATCGGGGCTATCGCTCACTGTGGCAGCCTCCTTGTCACTATTGCCTCGGACGCTAGACGCGCCTGGAGGTGCTAGTTCCATAGTGCCAATGCGGTCGGGCGGTGCAGTCGGTTTTGGCACGCGATCACCGTATAGCGGGTCGCTATCCAAGTCTGAATCGTCACCTGGATCTAACTCACCCTCCAATTTACTGTTGGCATCGTCACTTGGAGCTAACTCACCCTTCCATTCGCTGTTGGTATCGTCACTTGGATCTAACTCACCCTTCCATTCACTATTGGCATCGTCTCCTTCACCGCCTAACTCGTCGGAAATTCCGACTTCGTTCCGACCATTTTCCGACAGATTTTCATTGCCTACAATTGGCTCTGGCTCAACTTCTGAAACCTCATCGATGTCAGAATTCCGACAATTCCGACACATTTGAGCAGGTGGCGAATCATCTTCTATTTCTGATTCGCTCATCGTCGGCATTGCAGTAGCAGGTGGCGAATCCTCTTCTATTTTCAATTCGCTTGCTGTCGGCATTGCAGTAGCAGGTGGCGAATCCTCTTCTATTTCCAATTCGCTCGCTGTCGGCATCGCAGTAGCAGCTTCCGATACCGAGGCGCACATGGATGATGCCGGACTCACCCATTCATCTTGTAAATTGCCGTCGCGTCGCGCTGGAGTGTCGGAATTGCCGGAATAGCGGGGGAAAGGGGGTTCAACGTTAACCATGGCAAGTGCTTGGGCCATTTCTGGGATGCCGGAACTTTTGCCGGAATCTGTCGGAATTCCGACGCGAGTTTTAGATAATGGAAGCGCTCGAATGCGGAGGTCTTTTCCCTTGCCAGAGAGAAGTGCATACCCGTTTTCTGTGAGAACGGCGAAGTTGGAGCGAATTTCAGCTAATGTGGGTTTGCGCTTGCACCGTTTGAAGACGCTGTTCTGGATTTGAGCGGCTGAAACCTCCTCCCCCTTCCGCAGGGCATAGGTGTAAATTAAGGAGAGATGGGCTCCGGCCGAATCGGAGGCGTGGTTATTCGTTTGCAAGATGCGGAATTGCCCGATGCTGAACTTAGCCGCCGCGATCGCCCGCTCTAAGGTATCGAGGCCGACGCGCAGCGGGTCTGGCTTTTCTTCGTACTTCAATTCCATGCAGTGCAGCAGGAGGGCTAACCTCAAGGTTTGAGACAGCATTTTGCCCAAATAGGCATAAAATGCTGGGTCTTCAAATTCCACTGCTTGTTGGTTGCGCCTGACTTCTTCCCACCACCGCTTCCACCGCAGATGAGCCTCGGTCGTAAACGACAGCAGGACGGGGGGCAATTCTCCACCTTCACTCGCGGCAGACAACCCCGCTAGCTCTCGAAGATCGCCGTGGAGCGATCGCAGGTGGTCGTACAATTCTTGCAATTCCCCGGAGATCGCAACTTGCGAGTCTGACCAAACTGCAAAGTTATCAGGAGTTGACGGCACCGCTATTAAAAAGCGGCTGATTAGCCCGTCGCCGTCATCGGGGTCGCTAAACAATTGTTGGACTTTGGATAATTGAGTAGCCCCTGTCAAATTCAAGCACAAATCTTTAAGTTCAAAGGCATCTTTATCGTCAGCCCGTTCAAATTCAATATCTGCAGGCGAGTTCCACATTTGTAGCAGGATTTGCCGAGTATCTCCCCCCTTGTCTTTATACTGATCCAGCTTCAACAACCGCACCAATTCGTCGAAAACCCAAGCGCTACCAGTCCTGACCGGGAGTTCGCTCATCCGCCGCAGAACACCTTCGGGACTTCCTGCTTCAATAAGTTGCTTGGGCACGGGGGGAGGCATTGAAGCTTTAAAGACTGCGGGATTTGACGGGCTATTTTTGAGTTTTTCTTTCTCTTGAGTAGATTTTTGTGGCCACGCTTCTTCCAGCTTTTTTAAGTTTTCTTTGAGCCGATTGTATGCGGATTTGGCTTGCTTGTAACGCTGTTTGACACTACCAAAAACTGAGCGCATTGTCTGGCTTTTGCCAGCAGAAGCTAAAGCAACTACCATTGTCCAGAAGATAGGATACTCTACCCAACTGTCGGCTATTGTTGCACCTTCTTTGCCAATCATTCCAATATGCCCCCCCATTTGGCTACCGCAAGCGGAGAGGAGGTACTGGTAAATGTAAATGGGGTCGATGCGGTCAGAAGCGGCTTTAGTCAAAATTGAAGCGGCTAGAGGAGCGGGCAGAATTTGAGCGATGTCTAGTTGCTGTTGGCGGTAATTGAGGATTTTTTTGAGTTTTTGAACTTCTTGTGCGTGAGTTTCTCCGTAGCTAATATGAGTTTCTACTTCGGTGGCTAAATCTTTGACTCCTTTCAAAGGAAACCTTTCACGGGCGGATAGTTCAATTAAAGCCGCTGTCTGTTGGGGCGGGTTGATTTCACTGTTAATAATGTCAGTGACGCGATTGTACAAGTAGTGATCGTTGTTGGATCTGTTGACACCGGAGCCGTTGGAAGAGGAACCAGGATTAGGTTCGCTGCCGCCCGTGCGATCGCCCTCTTCAGAGTTTTGGTTAGCAAGATTTAGTTCGCTCGTATTGCTAATGTCTTGGGAATTTTGAGTTGCTTTCTGCTGTCCATTTTTTTGAATGTCGGCTGCACTGTGCCTCTTAAATGGTGAAGTCCACCCATCCTGTTGAGCCCAGTAAGCTAGCGTGCCGATGCCCACCCCACTGCTTTTGAAACTCCTCCATTTTTTGTCGCATTCTCCCGGCTTGTATTTGGGGGATTGGCGGCTCCACTTGTCCCATTCATAGAGGAGAGAATCATCGATGGAGTTGAGAACCATCCCCACGCCGCACCATTCGTCGTAGTTATCGGCGCGGCCGGGAGACAGAGCAGCTAGGTAGGATAGCGCCCAATCGATATCAGTCCACTCCGGTTCTGGGCGGTGAGTGCGGTGTAGGTGTCGCTGGCGGGGGGCGGGAGCGGTAGAATTGGCTTCAGCTTCTTCTAGAGCTTTTTCTAGAGGGAGGTGTTCAGAATTTTCTGATTCCCCCAGCGGTTCGGTCAGCATTTGTTCAACGATCCACTGCGGGGCTAATGCCACACTCGTTTCATCGGGAGCGCAGCCTTTGAGCCAGACGTACTCGCCAGTAGTCGGGTGGACGCTATTCGGCAGGCAAGATTGCAACCCCGCCCAGCGGAGTTCGAGCTGTTCGCCTTTGCCGTCGTCTCCGATAGCGTCTGTGGGGAATTTTTTGGTGCGGATAGCTCCGGCGTATTGTTCTGGGACTAGGAATAGGTATTGGCAGCGGCCGGGCCGATTGGAGGTAAATGCGACGGTGTGGGGTAATTCTTCGCCATCGGACAGTTCAAGGATTTTCGCTCTAGCACTAGCTCCGTCTTGGTCTACTGCCATTAAATAGTAGGTGCTCCCGTTGGCAGCGATCGCAGTTCCAGTGATCAGCCCATATCCTTTGGGGTAGCAGCGGTATTGAGTGCCGTCGGCTCTATCTACCATTTGTCCAAGAGTTACAGCTTCTTTCATTTGGGCGGGACTGAGCGGTTTTTGCTGCCAGCCCGTGCCTTGAGGGACTTTCCTGCCGTCGAGCAGGCAGAGTTGCCAGTCTTGAGGAATCCGCGACAAGCCCTGGTACAGGCGGGTGCTTAGGTCGTTGTAGTGCATTTTGGCTCCTATTCCAAAGGGTAGAGGAAGCCGAATGTTGGAGCAGCAAATGTCTTAAATACTAGAAATTCTAAGACACGCCTATTGATTCAGTGCTTCTAATGGTTTAATATGGAAAAACCATCAAAAGCTGGCTTCAACAAGTCGGCCAGAGATGTACCACCATCAAAAGCTGGCTTCAACAAGTCGGCCAGAGATGTACCACCATCAAAAGTTGGCTTCAACAAGTCGGCCAGAGATGTACCACCATCAAGAGTCGGCTCCAACAATTCGACCGATAGATGTGATGTACCGCCATCAAAAGTCGGTTAAGTCCGACCGATGGAAGCACAGTCAAGAGTCTGCCCGATCTGGCAGTTAACTCTAAGTCAGATGACAACTTCAGTAGTTCCGGTGGCGATCGCTGTCAAACAGCCGTCGGTGTTTAATGTCTGGGAAGAGTTCAGTTCAGAAAAAAATCAGAATGGGGATTCTAAGGTTGTTTTTCTGTACAACTGTATCTCTTCCACTGGTAGAATAGCCTCACTTGCGATTCAGACTAGGATTAGGGTGAGGCCAAATTTTTAGAGGGTGTGATAAAAGTATTTATCATTTAACCAGCATATAGCCAAGTTTAACTTTTATCAAGTAAAGAATTGTTACGTTTTGGGTCAAAGTATTAGTGGCTATCATTATCCCCTCTAAGGCTAGCGATTGGAATTTAGATTAAGTTAGGCGAATCATACTATTGACTGTAAAACGAGTTATTCTGGTATAATACAGGCGAGACAATTATGCCTGCGGCAACTCCTTAGCTATTAGAAAACAGGAATGTCAACGAAAGTAGAGGAAAATTTAGCGTTCGATAGTGGAATCCAGAAACGTCTCGGTCAGTTAATAGAGGCGTTGGTGGAGGATGAGCGCGTTGGTAGTTCTAGGGAACTAGGAAGGATTACAGGAGTTTCATTCAACACGCTGGTGAACTGGAGCGAGGGCAAAGCCGATCCCAGATTGCAAAAGTTAGTCCAGTTTGCCTATGCGATCGGTTGGTCTATGACAGAGTTGATGCAATATGCGGAAGGGGATGAAGATCCGTATGAGGCGATCACTCGTAAAAAAAAAGCACGACAGCAGAAGTATCGGAAAGCGTCTTAACAAGAGAAAAAGATCCATTTATTCAATATTTCAATGCCACGGTAACTGCCGAACAAATTCAGAAGCGCGACTTATTTTTACAACGTATTAAAGCTGATTTATTACCGGATATAACATCCCGCAAAAGGCTTTATGTCTTGTTAATAGACAGCATGGCAGTTAAGGGTATTTCAGAATTAGATATCTTTGAAAAAACTTCCATTACAGAAAAATTACTGTCGAAGATTCGGAATCTCGACATGGAATTTCAGTTCGGTCGTTCCTACTTAGAACAGTTGGCGCCCTATCTTTTTCAAGTGAAGGATTGGGAAGAGTTAAGACCTGTTTTTAAGGTGCCATACATCTCTTATCAGGGGTGGGTTGATAATCTGATTGAAGACTTACAAGTGGCTGAACCCCTATCTATAGCTATAGCTTCAATGAGATAGTTCCTAAAAAATGACCGATAAATTTGAGATGGGAAAGTAGGAACTGAGGTCAAACTTAGAGTAAAATAACCAAGTTTGGCGTTGCTGAATTGGGGTATGGTTTAGCAATCGCGTGCGGTGAGTAATGCTCGATAGGAATAATTAATTGAATATGGAACGGGAACATCATTTCAGCCAGGCCCAAAATTCATACATTTGAGCATCTCAGCAAGCATCTTGTCCTTGTAGTTCAAGATTGCCTGATTGATTATATGCAACGTGAATTTTATTTTCAACATATTCAAGAGGCACGTCTTGGAGAGCCCATGCAGTTTCACTCTTACGAACTGTTAGCAGAAACAGGGAGCTATGGCATCCAACTTAATAAGCGTTCGAGTACGGATGCCAATAGAATTGTACAGTGTCTCGGTCTACAAACCAGTCCAAGAGTAGAGCTTGAGGCAATGTTAAGGCAGATAGAAAATAAGTTACCGCAAAGCGCTTTGTTGTCTGTAGGGCTGCCATTAGCAGTTTCTACACATGAAGACGTTACCGATGACAGCTAACGTTCTCGATCGACACTTCGGACAGTTTTAGAGTGTCAACCATAGAATGCGGGTTTTAGCCCGAGCTCAAAGCAAAACTACCAACAAAAAATCAAGGATTTCAGGCTTTGAGCTAAAAACTGTCCGGACTATTGCTTGATACGAAGTTGAAATTTTTGGTTGAGCAAACGGATTTAATTTCCTGGAGTTCGAGTTAAAAGGAGAGCTTATGAGATGGCGTTTTTGGAATTTCATACAAAGGTTCGCGGCTCAACCCTAACTGCCCTAGTGAAATAACAACAGACATTGATAGATTAGTTTTCTCAGCAGCTTTAGCAATAGCTGTGCCATTTCGAGCTAGAGCAATGAACTCTCGAACTTTGAAGACAACGGGGTCATTGGGAGGCGTGTAACCTCTTTGGATGGCAATGTCTAATCCCCCTTCGATGTCCCTGAGCGCCGCCGTTCGATTGTCTGCTAAAGTTACGCTTGGCTCCTGCCCGGGTACTACCGTAGAGATGGCAATGCCATTATTAGTAGGTTGCCCGTCCCGGTGAACGACATTAAAGGTATAAAGGCGTTCAATTCCTTCTGGAGAGCGAGTTTTAATGAACAGGTTAGTAATGTTTGCTGTTGTAGCGCCAGGGAATTGTAAGGGTTGAATCGGTTGGACAAATATGGTTCTAGCTTGGTTAGTTTTTAATTCAGCATCAGTGTTAAAGACAGCCCTGGACGGATCTGCCAACCGGATGTACGTAATGACTTCACCAGTCTGGCTAAAGTCAATAACGCTGGAACGGCCAGACCATACTTGAAGGTTGGTAGTTGCATTTGTTGCTGCATCTCTTCCTACAATTTTTAGCGCCGATGTTTGAGCTTGCCCAATATTGACATTGCTGAATGCAGTGGCAATTAGTAAGGCAGGAGAAAGTAAAGCCAGACGAATTTTCCGAGTGAGTTTTTTCATGGTTATATTACCTCCAAGATTTTTGTATAAAGCCCGGTCTGAGTAAGCCGAGTCATGGAAAGAGGAAGTCCAAGAAGTGATTCTTGGAATTTCCGTTCTTTTAGGGCGGGGAAGATGTCAACTCCGTTATCTCTGCACTGTGACAAAGGCATTGACGAATACTGAAACTTTAGTTCCTTCTGGTACGATCGCCACGTTGCCTCGCTTCAAAAGTTCTTGCGCGTCGCGATCCGCTCTTTCTCGCAGCCGTTGGGCAGTAGGTGTAAAGAATCCCTCTAAAGCGGCTGCTAAAATGTTAGGTTCAGACGAGGTTGTTGTTTTAACAGCCGTACTTCCAAAAAAGCCGCTCTGCTGGCTGAAAGTTTCTTGGGCTGGTCGATTAATTATTTCTCCTACCCGCCCTAAGCTACCGAGAATTCCTACTAAAATATCAGCCTTGGCTATTTCAGAACCTCTGTCAAATAAACTGTCGGCAATGAGAGGTTGGTTATCGATTCCGCGAATGATTAAGTATCCGGGAGGAATGGGTACTTGTTGGATGCGGCCAGCAGAATCGGGGTAAACAAGCGCCACCACGCTTTGAGAAACCAGTCGATTTCCGCGCGTGACATTTTCTACTTGAGTAATTAAGACGGTGCCAGATGGTAAGGCGATCGCCCCATCAGTTGCCATTATGTCCTCGGTCAATTGGACGGCAAACCTTCCGGCTGTCGGGCTTTGACCTGCTTCGTCCCAAATCATCGGCACGATTACCTTGGCAAGAGCAGATGACCCGATGGGTATCTCTCTTATTGCTGTGCTGCCTTCACTGTTTTCGCCGGCGGTCGTGCGGTTGAGGATTCCAGCTTCTCCAGGGCTCATGACCTTGGCGTTTACAGCCGAGCCAGCAGCTCCAATTGCGATCGCGGGTATCTCTTGCATTGGTGCAGCCGATTGTGGGCTTTTTGGCGAACTGACTAGAGCGCCAGTCCAGTAAAAAAGGTTGACAAAAAGCAGGAAGTATGATGGGCTAGAAAAACTAGCCCAGTAAGTGTGTGTGATCGATGTGGAAAGTACGCTCGTAGGGGTTGTTCGCGATCGAGAGATGTTGTGGATTGCCCCAAGTGCGTGAGTTAAAAGCAGAGCGATCGCCCGTAGCGGATTGTTGATATTTGAAGGTCAATTTCTGAGGCGCACGATCGGGTTAGATAAAAAAAACTATGGTGAACTACCCAAAAACCAAACAATGCGCCCACCAACATGGAATCCCCCGATTGAGTTGTCCGCACAAGAACAAAAGGTAGCCAAACGCATCCGCTCGGCTAAACTGTTCTTATTCTTAAGAAAAATTCGCCACCAACTATTCGATCGGGAATTTCAAGAAGAACTATCAAGTCTGTTTAAAGACTCTACAGTAGGAAAATGTCCGAGCGTACCAGGACAAATAGCTTTAGCAATCATTCTGCAAGCTTATACAGGAGTTTCAGATGACGAAGCAATCGAAGCAATGCAAATGGACAGAAGATGGCAATTAGTGTTGGATTGTCAAGATTGCGAACAAACTCCATTTGGCAAAGGTACTTTAGTCAGGTTTCGCGCAGCATTAATAGCGAACGGTGGCGCTCGGCGACTCGTAGAAAAAACAATTGAAATCGCCAAACAGACTCAAGGATATAGTGAACGTTCCTTAAGAGCTGCCCTAGATTCAAGCCCTTTATGGGGAGCAGCAAGAGTAGAAGATACTTATAATTTATTAGGTCATGCACTCAGAAAATCCTTGGAAATAATTGCCAAAAACACACAGCAAGATTTAGCATCGATCG
>NZ_JAUBTO010000022.1:0-77302 GCF_036702495.1 Microcoleus sp. C2D2
AGCGCTGTTTTAGCCAAAGAATTTCCGTTTTGCGATGAACTCAACAGCATGGCTCGACAATCGAGCGCAGAAAGAGCGTGGTCGGCGATCGCCCGATTTTACGACAACTGTAAAAAGAAGACTCCGGGGAAAAAGGGGTTTCCGCAGTTTCAGAAAGACAACCGATCAGTCGAATATAAAACAAGCGGATGGCGGATGGCACCAGACCGAAAAACTATCACTTTTACCGACAAGAAAGGAGTCGGAAAACTCAAATTAAAAGGGACGCGCAACTTACATTTCTATCAGCTTGCTCAAATTAAGCGAGTACGCTTAGTAAAGCGAGCAGACGGGTATTTCGTCCAGTTTTGCGTTCAAGTTGACAGAACTGAAAAAATTGAAGTCACTGGCAAGGCCATTGGATTAGACGTGGGGCTAAAAGAGTTCTATACAGACTCTAATGGCGTTGCCGTCGAAAATCCGCGATTTCTGGGCAAGGGAGAGCGCAGGTTAAAGAAAGCCCAAAGACGAGTTTCCAAACGAGTCAAGGGTTCGCAGAACAGAAAAAAAGCTAGAGTGATTTTAGGAAAGCGCCACCTCAAAATAAGTAGACAGCGTAAAGATTTTGCCGTGAAATTGGCAAGATGCGTCATCCAGTCAAACGACTGTGTAGCCTAGGTCGATTTGAGGATTAAAAATATGGTGAAGAATCACTGTTTAGCTAAATCGATTAACGACGCATCTTGGTATATGTTCCGAGTCGGGCTGGAGTATTTCGGCAAAGTATTCGGAAGGATTACGATTGCCGTGCCAGCCAGCGGAACAAGCCAAGAATGCTCTAGCTGCGGGACAATTGTTAAGAAAAATCTATCAACGCGAACCCATACCTGTCGGTGTGGATGCGTACTTGATAGGGATTGGAATGCAGCTAAAAATATCCTGAGTCGCGGATTGAGTACGGTGGGGCACACCGGAACTTGGGTCTTAGATCCGAACGCTTGTGGAGAATTGACCGCTACTGATGTTGAAGTAATTCTGCATCAGCAAGTCGATTCTGCGAAACAAGAATCCCCTTGGCTTTAGCCAGGGGAGTGTCAATTGCTCAAAACCGACAAACCAATAAGCAACGCTCATTCTATGGCCACCACAACCGACGAGCCATTACCCTTACACGAACTTATTTCGCGGATTTTGGCACCGGAACCCTCCTTCCAGAAGCCGAAGGGACTTCTATCGGGACTGGGTACGATGCAAACCCTCAATCAGCGCCTCGCAAATCAACCCCTGCTGGATTTCATCAACGCCACTTTACGTGGGATTGGTCAAGTCATTTTCGTCAACAACCCCTTAAGTGGATTGCTAATCCTCGCTGCTATGTTCATTCAGTCTCCCTGGCTGGGGGGCATGAGCTTAGTGGGGACGGCCAGCGCAACGTTAACGGCGATCGTCCTCAAAGCCAATCCAGGAGCCATCCAGAATGGGATCTTCGGGATCAATGGAATGCTTGTTGGTGCGGCGATGGCGTTCTTTGGGGGGTTTGGTAATGGAGCCTGGAATCCTGTCTGGGCGATCGCCGTCATTATCCTCTCGGCTCTCACAGCCGTGATGATGGAGACGGTAGGGACGTGGTTTGCCACCCGGTTCAGAGTGGCTCCACTGGGCCTCCCATTTAATGTGCTGATGCTGACCTTTCTACTCCTGCTGGCATTTGTACCCCAACCCTTCTTCGATCTGGGACCGCCGCCGCCCCCTTTTCCCGCTGGTGCGATTGACGGATTTCGCTTGATCCAATCGCTGCCGATGGGTCTGGGGCAGATCTTTTTCTCAGACAAGCTTGTTTCAGTTTTGCTAGTCGTCCTAGGCATTGCCATCTGTACCCCGATTGGGGCAGTCGTGGGATTGCTGGGTTGCGCCATGTACCTGCTAGCGGGTTTGCTGCTGGGAGCCAAGCCGGATGAACTTTATACGGGTTTGTGGGGCTACAATGCAGCTCTCACCGCGACGGCAATTGGGGGAGTGTTTTACACGCCAAACCGTCTCAGCATTTCGATCGGTCTGATCTGTGCTTTCTTGGCATCGATCGCCAGCATTCTCTTAGCACCCCTGTTCTCGCTGCTGAAGCTACCCCTTCTGTCCGTGCCTTTTTCCCTTGTGACGATTGGGTTCTGTCTGATTTTGCAGCGATCGCTGCCTTCACTCGTACCCGTCGTGCTGCATACAGTGGCGAGTCCAGAAGAACATCGACAGCGGTTCCGTGCAGCCAAGGAAACTATTGGTAGCTTCCGGCAACAACTCAGAGCCGCACTTCAGGGGCAGCAACACCATATCTTGTTTGAGCAGGCAACTCCTGCGATTAAAGGCGATTTGCGCTACATCTTCGATGCAATCGATCGCGATCGCAGTGGGTTTCTCTCAACCCAGGAGCTTGCCACTCACTTGCATCAGGCAGGAAAAGTCCTCTCTGAGGGTGAACTTACCTATCTGTTCAACTGCATGGATAGAGATGGCAGTGGTGCGATCGACTTTGAGGAATTTGGCGAATTAATGTTGCGCCATCAACGGCTGATGTCGAGATACACAGAATTTGTCACCTATTTCCTACCGATTGATGTCGATGCAGATGATACCATCAGTATGCAGGAGATGAATACCGCACTACGCAGTTTGAGAGAGCCACCTCTATCTGAGGATGAAATCACATTCTTACAAGAGCAAACAGGAGGCCAGTCATTAACCTGGAATCGCTTTATTGAAGTGCTGCTCCTGACTTAAACCAACATTGCTAAACAATTCTATTCAGAGGTAAAAGACTATGACGCTCACAGAACGGTTTAAAAGTTTCACTATCTTACATTCCAATGATATGCATGGAGACTTTTTGGCAGAAGCTACGGGACTCGCAGAAGGTCATGTGATTGGTGGAATGGCGTTACTTTCAGGCTATATCAATAAAGTTCGCCAGGAGGAGAAAAACGTGCTTTTTGTTATTTCTGGTGATATGCTTCAAGGCTCTACGATTGATTCGGAATATAAAGGCTTTTCCACCATAGAAATTATGAATTACCTGGCTCCCGACGTAGTGACGCTGGGAAACCACGAATTAGATTATGGGTTGCCTAACTTACTTTTCCTGGAAAAAATGGCAAATTTTCCGATCGTGAATGCCAACTTGTATATCAAAAAGTACAACAAACGCTTGATGAACCCCTATATCATCCTCAATGTGGATGGCTTCGATATTATGTTCATTGGAATTATAACTGAAGAATCTCTTAAAACATTAAAACGTGACAAAAACATTGGTACATTCGTAAGTCTTGAAGATGCCGCTTCAGAAGTTGGTAAAATTTGCAACGCCTACAAAAATGACGACATTGACCTAACAATTCTCCTGACTCATATCGGTTTTGAAGAGGATAAAAAACTCGCAGCATTGCTAGACCCAGAATGGGGTGTGGATCTGATAATTGGCGGACACTCCCATACATTTTTAGAGCAACCTGCCGAAGTTAACAACATTCTAATTGCCCAAGCCGGAGTAGGCACAGATCAAATTGGGCGTTTCGATATTGTAGTGGATGACGATACTAATAGCATTATTGAATGGAAGTGGCAGCTCTTACCTGTAGATAATAATCTCGCCGGGCCAGATCCCGAAATCGAAAAGCTGATCGCTACCTTCAAAGAAGGCGTAGATCGTAAGTACAATCGACTGATTGGACGATTAGCACGTCAACTGACCCATCCTAGGCGTGAAGAAGAAACAGAATTGGGGAACTTATTCGCTGATATTTTTGCCCAATTAGATAGCTTAGATGTAGTTTTTGTTGCCAGTGGTTCAATCCGGGGAAAAGAATTAGGACCGGCAGTAACATTGAGCGATCTTAAACAAATATTCCCTTACGAAGATCCTATGCATAAATATAGGGTAACAGGCCTACAGCTTAGAAAAATATTCGCGCACATTATGAGATTGGAAAACCGAATACCTGGTGAAAGTGAGTATCTTCAGGTCAGTAAAGGTGTTCGGGCAGTTTATAGAGACGCGGAAGAAAAGCTGGAATCTTTAAGTATTAATGGACAACCTGTACAAGATGATGGACACTATACCATCTGTATGGATGGCTATCGTTTCCAAAATTCAGAACATACTCTAGGCCTAACCCATGAAGAATTAACACAATTAGCTGACCCCAAGGTAGTCACAACATCTTGCCAGGATGTCATTGAAGAATACTTTAGTCATCATCAAAATCTTGATAGCCATATCGAAGGAAGATTTGTCTACAAGTAAAGGTTTGAAGTTCTTGCTTTACGGGTTCTACCTGTACGGTCACAATTTACTTCTAATAAGTTTAATGGAGCAGTAATAGCATGATCGCTCTTTCAAATCAGTCCTTTCCAGTAATAGTAGATACAGACGGTGGTGTTGATGATGCCTTGGCTCTGATTATGGCCTTGAATTCACCTCAATTAGACCTGAAAGCCGTCACCGTTGTCGCTGGCAATATTAACGTCGAGCAGGCGGCGAATAATGTGTTGCGCGTCATCAGTATTGTGGAGCCAGATACTTCGCCCATTGTTGCCAAAGGCTGTGAAAAACCACTGCTGAAACCTCCCTTCAATGCCGCAGGAATTCATGGGGCAGATGGTTTGGGTGAGTTGGAGCAATTTAAGGAAGCGGATGGTACAGCTCGCTATCCCAAACTTACTACTAAGCCATCTACAGAGAATGCTATCGATCTGCTTCTTTCGGCAGCTAAAGAGTACGATAATCTGACGATTATTGCTTTAGGACCACTCACAAATCTAGCCACAGCGATTCAGAAAGATGGCGCAACCATGAAAAAAATCGGGCGGATTGTCATTATGGGTGGGGCGGTTACAGTACCGGGAAATATTTCAGCAGCGGCTGAATTTAACTTTTTTGTCGATCCCGATGCCGCTCAAGTTGTGATGGAGTCAGGAATTCCCCTTACCTTGGTTGGTCTAGATGTGGCGATGAAAGCGCCTTTACCCCGCCAAGTTGTTGAAGATAATTTACAGCGCCGTCCTTCAAAACTTAGCCAATTTATTGCGGATTGCACGGGAATTTATATGGCTTTCTACCGTGACAACGAAGGCTTTTATGGGTGTTATTTACACGATCCCTTGGCGATGGCGGTTGCAATAGATCCCAGTTTGGTAAGGACAGAATCGCTACATATGATGGTTGAAACCCAAGGAAGATTCACGACGGGAATGTCACTAGCCGATCGCCGCGATCGCAGAGATGAGGAAACGAACCCCCCCAATGTACAGGCTTGCTTAGATGTGGATACTGAACGGTTTATGCAGCTATTCGATCGACTTGTCTGACGAGTGACCCAGCCCAAAAACGGATATCGTGCCACGTACTTAAGTCGTGGAAAGATAAAAATTTTAGACCAAAGTTCAAGCTCCCAGATTTATCTGTGGGGTAAATCTAAAATCTAAAATCTAAAATCGAGTGACACAGGTTGTACAATAGACCTCTTGCAAAAATAATTAGGACGGGCAAGATGCCCATCCCACAAGAAAAAATAACTCTTGTGGGATGGGCCGAAGAGCCCGTCCCATCAATTGAGCAAAAGGATTTTTGCAAGAGGTCTAATGCCCGATCGGACTTTTATACAATCATCCGTTGCTCGATCAACCTTATCCTATGACAACTCCACTCACTCATCCCAGAATCATTCTCGACACGGATCCGGGCGGAGACGATATCTATGCTTTTCTTTGGCTTCTGAGCTTGGTCAAATCAGGACTAGCTGAACTTGTCGCCGTTACTTCCGCAGATGGCAATGTCGCTGCTAAACGCACGTTTTCTAATGCGTCGCAGATTTTAAATTTAGCAGGGTTCCCAGAGATTAAAGTGGGTCGCGGTGTCCCCATCAAACAAGTTGTGGAAGATGCCGGACATATTCATGGGGCGGATGGGATGGGGAATCTGTCTCATACTTTACCCCCAGCCACGCATAATTTTGAGGATGCTCGCTACTCCGACGAAATCATCATCGATGAGCTAAACGCAAATCCAGGGGAGATTACCATTGTAGCGATCGGTCCGCTGACAAACCTCGCTGCGGCGGAAACGAAAAGTCCTGGCATCCTCAAAAAAGCCAAGGAAATTGTCATCATGGGAGGTGCTTTTTTCTGTTCCGGTAATGTGACTCCCCATGCCGAATTCAATATTTGGTTTAATGCTGAAGCTGCTCAGACAGTATTTGACAGCCGAGAGGATATTGTCGTGATGCCGTTGGACGTGACCAGACACTTAATTTTCACACGAGATATGACTCAGGCAGTCACTCAGGCGAATCCAGAGAGTAAACTTTCCCAATTCTTGATAGCTCTTTGTGAGTTCATGATTGGCACAGCCTTGGGTTATCGAGAAACAGCAGGAATTCCAGGTCTTCTTGTCCATGATGCAGCAACCTTGGGATACCTGTTTTATCCAGAAACTTTGATGTTGAAAAGGGCAAAAGTTCGAGTTGAAACAAAGGGAGAGTTGACACTGGGACAGACATTGATTGATAGTCGTCCTGCACCGAAAACAGGAGCAAATGCCTGGGTAGCGTTGCAGGTTGATGAGAGCAAATTTTTCACCAGTTTCGTTGAAGATTTGAAGCAGCTATTCACAACCGCCGAGCTTTCGTGAAGGCGAGATACCCAACTTCAAAGAGAAGTCGGGTATCTGAACCGAATCGGCAAAATTAAACCTGTTAGTTTGACAAAGGTAAAAAATAAGGACGACCACAGAGCGGTTTAAAAAGTTTCACGAGCTTACCTTCCAATGATATGCTTGGAGCTGTGTAAGTTCTGAGTTAATCAATTGGCATAAAAAGACCTATTTGCCTCAGATAGTATTTTTGAATGGGGACACGCCAAGCCTTTATAAAAAGTCCTCAATGATGTCTCATGATAGAAATAAAGTAAATAATATCATGAAAAATCCTATGCAATTACTGAATCAATTAAGTATCAAGACAAAACTCACAGTCATGTTGCTGGTAGTCATATCATTTCCGGTTACACCGGAATGATGTTGACGGTTGACTGTTGACTGTTGACTGTTGACGCCGTGAACAGTGAACAGTCAACAGTGAACAGTCAACCGTCAACTCGAATTTACTATTCCGATGCTAACGGATTTGATATCAGCTTTTGTGCTATGCTTTCAACTACCTTTATATGGTCTAGTAGGTAAATCTCTTCTGACCGAAAAAGTCTTCAACCAATTAACCAACCTTCGGGCGGCCAAGACTTATCAAATCCAAGATTATTTTGAAACAATTAACAACCATAGCCAGACTGTCAGAGAAGACCTGACAGCCACCGCCTTCGTGAACGTCAAAACGCGATTCCCTAGTTAAATGCATATCTTTGTTAGAAACAGCACGACTCGCAAGCTGCTGATATCTGTACTTTTCGTTGCCCTGCTCGCTCTCTTGGTTCAGTTCGGTAGTGGGGTCAGAGTTTCGGCTCAGTCTCAAACAAAGTCTGATACATTCAAACCACTGTCTGATATTCCTGCTCAATCACAACAGGTTGAGACAGGAATCTTTGTAATGAACCTCTACGATCTTGATATCTCCAGCAATACTTGCTCCCTGGACTTCTATGTTTGGTTTAAGTGGAAGGGTAACCTAGACCCAACTGCCAACCTGGAGTATTTCAACGGAGTTAGCGACTCAGACACGACTTCAGTCCCCTCATATAAAAAGCCCGAAAAACTACCAGACGGTCGCTTCTTTCAAGCTGTGAGAGTTGAAGGTCGCTTTGTCCAACCGTTTGCTTTGGCAAAGTATCCGCTAGATCAGCAGAATCTAACGATTTCGCTAGAAGATTCAGTTTCTACTGTTGACCAAATGGTTTACGTAGCAGACAACAAGCAGTCGGGTTACTCAAGTAAGATATCAATTCCGGGCTGGGAAATTCAAGCGGCTGATATGTCGAGTCTAGTTCATGAGTACACGACTAATTTTGGCGATCCAAGATTGGGAGATATAACTCAGTATTCGATTCTACAATATTCACTGACTGTCTCTCGACCCGTTAGTTTCTTCGTTTGGAAACTGCTGTTACCTCTGGTGATTGTTGTCGCTGCCAGTTGGGGAACATTGCTGCTCAAGCCACAATACGTTGATTCCCGCATTGCCCTATCCGTGACTGCACTGCTAACTACTGTATTTTTACAGCAGTCCTACTCTTCAACACTACCGAATATTGGCTATCTAGTTTTGTTAGATAAGATATATGCCCTGGCGTACCTACTGATTACTATTTCGATTTTGGAAGCGATCGTAACCGCTGACTGGATTAAGGATGAGACACCAGAAAACTCTGCGCGAGTTGTTCGACTAGATCGCACGCTTTTAGCAATTCAAATATTAGTTTTTGTTGGAGGAGTGGTGCTACTTATGTTGCTGTCGTGACCTGAGCAAGGCAAAGGTTAATTTGAGAGGCAGCATCTCGTATGAGAGCATCTGGGGTTTTCCCAAGTGGAGCATTGAGCTTAGCAGAACGAGGAAGAAGATAAGAGGTGTTTGATGTGCTTTTATAACTGACTGGTGAGGAATCTGTAAGTATAAAAGCTTGTCCTGAAGGCGAAGTTGAGAAGCCGCATCTCGTATGAGAGCATCTGGGGTTTTCCCAAATGGAGCATCGAGCCTAGCAGAACGAGGAAGAAGGTAAGAGGTGTTTGATGTGCTTTTATAACTGACTGGTGAGGAATCTATCAGTATAAAAGCTTGTCCTGAATGAAATGCGAGCCGTTACAAGGCGATCGCCAACAATAATCAGAGATTAGCTTTTTATTCTAATTCTTAGACATGAAAAAAACAAGGCAAAGAATATCAAAAAACATCCTATGCAATTACTGAATCAATTAAGTATCAAGACAAAACTCATAGTTATGTTGCTGGTAGTCAGCCTTTGCGCTATGCTCGCCAGCACCTATATATGCTCTAGTAGTGGGAAAGCTACTCTGACCGAAAAAGTCTTCAACCAATTAACCAGTCTTCGGGCGGCCAAAACTTATCAAATCCAAGATTATTTTCAAAGCCTTTACCACCACAGCCAAACCTTAAGCGAAGACCTGACAGTCGTCGGTGCCATGCAGGAGTTCAAGACAGCCTACCGCCAACTTGAACAATCAACAGTACCAGCGGATTTTGACGCAAAAATTGATACCTACTACCGGACAGAATTTCTAACCAAACTAACGCGAACTAACGAGGGCTCGCCCGTTCTGGCATCCTACACGCCAAAAACAACTGCTGCCCGTTACTTGCAGTACCACTACATCGCTGCTAACCCCAACCCCGCTGGCAAAAAACTTCTCCTTGACAATCCAGGCGACGCCAGCGCTTACAGCCGCATTCACGCCCGCTACCACCCTATTTTTCGCAATATAGTTGAAAAATACGGTTACTACGATATGTTTTTGATCGATCCCGAAGGAACTGTTGTCTACACGGTTTTTAAAGAAGCTGACTTTACCACAAACTTCACCAACGGCCCCTACAACGAGAGTAACCTAGCATCCGCGATCGCCGCAGCACGACAGGCTAAAGGAACGGGCTATGTAAAAATAGTAGATTTTAAACCGTACACCCCTTCCTACGGTGCGCCTGCGGCTTTTATCGCTGCCCCAATCTTTAACGGCTCCCAATTCATTGGTATTTTGGCGTTCCAGCTTCCCGTTGACAAAATTAACAATGTAATGACTGGCAACAAAAATTGGAAACAAAATGGTCTGGGCGATTCAGGAGAAACTTATCTGGTGGGGTCGGATTATTTAATGCGGTCTGCGTCTCGTTTCCAGATTGAAGACCCAGAAGGTCTTGCAAAAACTCTACGCTCGATCGGTACTGATGAAAAGACACTCAAGAAAATCAAAGAGTTTAATACTACCATCCTCCTACAGGAAGTGCAAACAACAGCCGTGAAGGAAGCGTTGTTTGGAAAACAGGACACGCAGGCGATCGACGATTATCGTAATATTCCAGTTTTGAGTTCTTATGCTCCACTAGAGATTGATGGATTGAGGTGGGTGATCTTGGCGGAGATTGATGTTTCTGAAGCCTATGCCTCAATTCACTCGTATGAAAAAAAAGTTGTGATTGGAGCTACTATAATCATCGCGCTAATCACGCTTGTTGCGATCTGGCTGACCTCAATTTTTGTCAAACCCATCAATACTTTAATCAAAAGCGCTCGTAAGGTGGGAGCTGGGGAATTTGACGCGGTTGTGAAATCGGGTTCGCAAGATGAATTTGGAGACTTAGCTAAGTCATTTAACCAAACGATAGGCAGCCTTCGTACCGAAACTCAACTAATCGAGCGCCAAAATCGCGAAAATGAAGCATTAGTCTTAAGTATATTTAGTCCCGCAATCGCCAAACGCCTCAAACAGGGCGATCGAGAAATTGCCGAGCAGATTTCTAATGTCTCGATATTGTTTTCCGACCTCCACCAATTCACCAAGCTGACTCAATCAATGTCCCCTCAAGAGGTTGTTCGCTTGCTGAATGAACTGGTAACAGGCTTTGATGAAATGACAGATAAATACGGTCTAGAGAAGATTAAAACTATTGGTGACGGTTACATGGCTGTATGCGGGCTTGGTATGCCGCGTCTGGATCATGACAAACGCACGCTAGATTTTGCTTTGGAAATGCTGTCGTTTGTCCGCCGATTTAGTTATGAAAAAGACTTACATCTAGACCTGCGGATCGGCATCAATTCAGGAGATGTGGTTGCAGGCGTGATTGGTAAAAATAAATTGCTATACGACGTTTGGGGCGATAGTGTAAATATTGCCAATAGATTGAAGTCGGCTTGTCCGCCAGGAACAATCTTAGTTTCTCAAGACCTCTGCTCGCGCCTCCACGATCTCTACGATTTTGAGCTGGTTGGTGAAATTCAAGAACCTGGAAAAGAAAAATTAGTGGCTTGGCAAGTCAAAAGTTCTAAGCTGACGGTAAGTGTTCGAGAGGAAGAAGTTTATGAGTAATTTAAGCTTTTCAAACGACTGGCAAACCTGGGCGGTAATTGTCGGATTGGGGTTCCCACTCCTGGTCGTTTTACTAGGAGAGGTTATTTATCATCTAGAAAGGCGCGGTAGACCGCTGGCGGCTACGCTGCAGGTTGTCAAAAACCTCGTCCTGCCCGTCTTAATGCTGATGGTTTTAATCCGGAATGTCGTGAGGCTTGACGTTGACGGGAATTTTGCAAAGCTCGTCGCAACGCTGTTTTGGATATCTGTTATCTACGCTTCTCTCTCGCTGTTTAATGTGATTTTGTTTGAAGAAGCTGAGGCAAATACATGGCGGGCACGGATGCCCAAACTGCTGATCGACCTTTCTAGGTTGTTTTTGGTGCTTGTGGGAAGCGCGATCGTACTGGCGGTGGTGTGGGGTGCAGATTTGGCTGGTCTTGCTACCGGATTGGGCGTTAGCTCGATCGTGATCGGTTTGGCGCTTCAGGACACGTTGGGCAGCATCATGTCGGGCATTGCGCTGCTTCTAGAGCGCCCCTTCAGTGTGGGTGATTGGTTGCGTATTGGAGATATCGAAGGGCAGGTAATTGATATCAATTGGCGCTCGGTTCGCCTGCTAACTCTCCAGCGGCAGGTGATTATCGTTCCCCATCAATTTGTTGGAAAAGAAATAATTCATAATTACAGCCAACCAGAACGCATTTACAACCAACGCATCAATATTGGCTTTTCCTACGATAGCCCCCCTAACCTCGTGAAGCAGGTACTACTAAGTACAGCTTTGGCTACACAGGGAATATTAGCCGAACCCGAACCAGAGAGCAAAACCACATCCTATGATGAGACTGCAATTATCTATGAGGTGGAGTTTTTTATCGAAAACTTTGAGGATATGGAGCAGATACTCGATCGATTTATGACGCGAGTCTGGTACGCAGCGCAGCGAAACAACCTGACGCTCTATCGCTACCGATACGAGTATGCTGTGGAAGCTGCTGATAAGGCAGATAGCGCTTCAAGTAAGTTAGCTCAAAGCCTGCACTCAATTCCCGGATTTATGCCTTTAGCTAGAGAACCCAAAAATTTGGATGACTTAACTAAGGGAACTATTTTACAGAAGTTTGGTGCGGGAGAGAAAGTCATCCGGCAGGGCGAGCCTGGTAATGCTTTGTACATTATCATTGCGGGTCAGGCTAAGGTCACACTCACGAACAAATCGGGCATGGAGTTGGAGGTAATGACTATTTTGCGCGGTGAGTTTTTTGGCGAGATGGCACTGTTTAGTGGGGAACCGAGCCCGGTATCAATCACCGCCGTTGACGATTTGCAGGTTCTTGTCATCTACTCAGATGCTGTAAATACGATGATTGAACGTCAACCAAGCTTGGGGCGCGAAATAGGTCAAATTATAGAAGCGCGAAGTAAAGCCATAAGTATGGCCGGGCAGGCAGATTAGGCGGCTAGGCATCGGGACTACTTTTCTTTTCGGCTTGTGGCAATTTTACAATTCTTGGGACTGGTGAAAAAGCACGGTCTATGACAGGGCAAACTATAACGAATCACAGCCGCCTCTGCCAGACCGGGGAGATGTCAATTCTAAATCCTTACAGGGAACAGTAGTTGCGAAGCCCAGAGACCGTCAATCTTTGCAATCAATTCACTTCCCGACCAGAGAAAGGTTTCAGTTATGCCGTTTTGCGCCTCAATATTGACGCCACCTACAATTATGTCAGTTTCTGCAAAGTTAACTATTTTGGCGTAATCATTTCCACCACCGACTGAGTACCAATTTGTGGTGTTATCACCAATATAAAATGCGTTAACCGAGTTACCGCTGTTGCCAATTAAAGTATCTACCTCAACACCAGACAACCCGTTGCTTTCTGAACCTGTTAATATGTTCTGACCCGCACCACCTCCGAGAGTGTCGTTCCCCAAACCACCAAACAAGATATTAATGCCGTTTCCACCAGTGAGAACATCATTACCCTCGTCACCGCGAATGGTATTGTCGCCATTTCCGGCATTAATGTTGTCATCTCCAGCCCCGCCATTAATGGTGTCATTCCCTGTGCCGGCAGAGACAATATCGTCCCCATCCCCAAAATAATAAGTATGGTTGCCGTTGTTGTTGTAATATTTCGCAAAAATGCCAGTTCCTGTTAATACGTCGTTGCTGTTAGTCCCATAGATGAAGCGATCGTTGGTTCCGCCATTAAGCTTAGCAGCAACCAGAAACAAAGGATTATCTTGAGCATCAACGGGAATCACTCCTTCATGCACTTGAAGAGATTTAAGTAAATCCCCTCTATAGAAGTTTGGTCGAAATTGATGATCGGGCTGCGTGTCAGTCAGACCCAGAATATTTGTGGCTAAACGAGAATTGTCGGCTGCATCAGTTTTAACCAAATTTGTGTAGGCGGTCACGACACGGCCGTGTTCAGCAGCTTGGTCGAAGGGATTAAGCGGATTGGTGCCGAAGTCAAACAGGAAAGATTCCCTGGCAGTTCCAGCTTGAGCTTCATTGCCTGCTACACTACTGATGCCATTAAAACTTCTTCTTGAAGTCGTAGCACCAAAGTCTAAGCGTTCGATTGGGTCTGCAATTCCTAGATTGTTTAGGTATCCATTTGATAGGTTTGTATCGAAGCCATTAATAATATCGTAGGGACTGACAATTTTAGAACCATTTGATGCTGGGTCAAGGGCTGTAACCGAACCAACTTGACTCCCATAGGTAGTATTGAAACTGGCGGCAAGTTCGCTGGCAAGGTGAGCACCAAGACTATGACCAACAATATTGAGTGCTGTGGCTGGCATTCCCCACTCCACAAGTTTGTTTCGGACTGCTGTTGCCACTGGAGTAATCCACGAACCAGACCTGTAAAGGTCTCCTATAGCGATCCCTGCTGCTACATTATTTGTTGGGGTGCCGCTCACTTGCGTCCAGTCAAGGGCTAAAACTGTATCGTTTGGGTTAGCATCATAGATGGCTGTCGCCATAGTTGCATCAAAAGCATCGCTGGGTGCTGTGAAACCAGGAATCAGCAACCATACTTTTTGATTGGTCCATTGATCCGCAGAGGGAACCGAGAAGGGCGCACGGATATTTATTTGACGCTGACTTGGACTAAAAGCATTGCTAGGCGGTCTTTTAGTTTCGCCACCTGTTACCAAAAAGGGAGTATTTATTACTGCCATTGTCTATTCCTCTCAAGTTAGGTTGTTAAAGATGATTAATTCTGGGCCACAAGTGAGCTGAACCCAAGCCCAAAAAGGCCAACAATCAGGTCAATGGGGAGGCGTTCTCGGGTACGGGAGGAGGAGGAGATTCGTTAATTTCTAAGGTCACTAGCCCCTCACCTCCAATAGTTCCATTTCGCAAGACGAACTTAAATATACCAGGATCTACAAACATAAATCCGTTATTTCCGCCCCAAACTCCGCCATTATTTCCCGGATCCACTTGAAAGCCAAATTGAATTGGAAGTCCGTTCTCAAAAGCTAAAACAGGATTATCTGGGAAGTTGAAATCATCACTGGCTGTATACGTGACTGGAGTTAAGCCCTCCGCAAAGTCCAAAAATCTCAAGTTCAGAGATAGCAGTCCGGGTCGAGCTCCATTTCCACCATTGACAGTCATCGATTCCGTGCCGACTTTGGTCAGATGTGTATCGTCGTAGGAAAAGTCTCCGGTGTAGACACCAGCGAAGTTGGGCTCTGTGACGTTGACGACGTTGACTTTGATTGTGCCTCGTATTGTGGCTGCCATAACTGGCTCTCCTGCTAATGTGGATATTAAATATGTTCCCAGGATAGCGGTCAGTCCATATTTGATGTTCATTAGATATTCCTGCTTTGAAAGGCTTCACCCACAACCGTGAGTTTTTTCACGTCCGTAGCAATTAACGAAAACAATATCTTGCAATAAAGATTAAAGCTTCCTAGCTGTATTATGTACTGTAATTTTACTAGAGTTTTTGCTTCTAAATAACTAGATTTTTTGAATATATCAGTAATTATATTAAATCCCCCAACTTCTTAAATAAGTTGGGGATTTGGGTATGATGTTTTTTTATTAAACTGTTCGCGATCGCACTTTGATATCATGTCCTCACGATTAACCATAATATCCCGGTCGGGGCGGGTTTTTGAGATGGGAGATTGTTGGCAGGTATTGTTGGTGAGGGGAGCCCCTACAAAAATCGCGGTCCCTCGACCGGACATGATATGACTGCTCGAAACCGGGTTTTTTACGGAATCTGCGGGCTGTAACGCGTCTTTTGGTAAAAAACCCGGTTTCTGGACTATCATGCTAAGTCTTATTAAATTCGCAATAAATTACATTAAAAACTCAAAACTATCGATCGCCCAATGCCAGTTTTTCCCATGCAGCCGATCGCAAACTTGGACTTTCTCAACAGCCAAATATTGCTTAAATTCGGGTTTTTCTATGCCGCTGCGCCACATGATCAGAGCATCTTCTCCGGTGTCTTTGTAGTATCGTTTCCGCCGTCCTGCCTCTTTAAAACCAAATTTATTGTACAGAGACACGGCGGCTAAATTAGAGTCCCGCACTTCTAAAGTTGCGCGTTCTAATTGTCTAGAGTGAGCCTTTGTTAGTAAAGCCCAAAGCAGAGCTTGTCCTAAACCCTGACCTTGAAAGCGAGGATGAATTGCCAAAATTGTAATATGAGCTTCTTCTAAAATTGCCCACAGGCAACCCAAACCGATCGGGGTTGGGGTAAGTTTTGAGTTGGGAGTGGCCCGCGAGGATGTCTCAACACTGAGCGGTTTTGAGTTGAGAATGCTGTTGGGCTCGATCGACTCGAGTTCGCTGTCGAATCTTTCTGATGGGGAATCCCCGGTTTCCGATGCCCACAAACCCAGTAAATCGGTGTTAGGGCTGCCTAACTCGCGCCTATAGCCTTCTAAAGTCCAAAGTCCGCCAAAACAAAGCCGATCGAGTTCGACTGCACTGTTGAGGTGTTCTGCGGCGAGATGTTTAATTTGTAGAAAACGCACGGCTGTAAATTGTACACTGGAAAACACAGTAGCGATTAGCTGTTTGTGGCTAGTTTTGAGTCATGACTCACAAGTCTCCAGACATTAGTCTACTGCCAACGACCAATGACTGCTGATTAATGACTGCCGACTGCTGACTGCTGACTAATAACCTAGGATAGTTATTGCGCGATGGTATCAACTCAATCTTTCGGGGTCGAATCGGGGCTGAAGTATCTGTCTGAGTCGAAGCCGGTCCTGCAAAATCGATCGCCCAATCAAGAACTGTTACCGCTGACAGCCAGTGTCAACAGCAGCGATCGGTTGGAAATCGGAGGCTGCGAGGTGACAGCCTTGGTGGAGCAATTTGGCTCGCCGTTGTACATTTTAGACGAAGAAACGCTGCGGGCGGCTTGCGCCCAGTACCGGGATGCTTTCGGGCGTTACTATCCGGGATCTTCTCAAGTGCTCTATGCTTCTAAAGCATGGAGTTGT
Source organism: Microcoleus sp. C2D2 (assembly GCF_036702495.1). Classification (NCBI taxonomy): domain Bacteria; kingdom Bacillati; phylum Cyanobacteriota; class Cyanophyceae; order Oscillatoriales; family Microcoleaceae; genus Microcoleus; species Microcoleus sp. C2D2. The sequence continues at coordinate 16,502 of NZ_JAUBTO010000022.1, forward strand.
TTGGCAGTTTGCGCGATCGCCGCGGAGGAAGGTTTAGGAATAGATGTCGTATCTGCAGGCGAAATCCACACTGCACTGCAAGCCGGTGTGGATCCCGACAAAATCTACTTCCACGGTAACAACAAGTCCCGCGAGGAACTCCAGCTAGCTGTCGAAAGCGGCTGCATTACCGTAGCCGACAATTGGCGGGATTTAGAGACTCTAGCAGAGTTGGGAAAATTGGGTGTCAGCAGCCTCACAGGTGGGCCGACACGAATTATGGTGCGGTTTACTCCAGGAATTGAGTGTCACACTCACGAGTACATTCAGACGGGTCAAATCGACAGTAAATTTGGCTTCGATCCGAACTCGCTCGATCGAGTATTTACTTTCATCAGCCAACAGCCGTCCTTATTTTGCGTGGGAGTGCACGCTCACATCGGCTCTCAGATTTTTGAACTGCAACCCCATGACGATTTAGCCGATGTCATAGTTGAGGCCTTGACAAAAGCACTTAGTTATGGATTGCCAGCGACAGAAATTAATATTGGCGGGGGGTTGGGCATTCGCTATACTGAAGCGGACGATCCTCCCAGCATAGAAGATTGGGCTCGTACAATTTGCTCCGCAGTGGTAGCAGCTTGCGAGCGGCAGCAATTGCCATTACCGAAATTGCTTTGCGAACCGGGTCGATCGCTCGTCGGTACAGCCTGCGTCACTGCTTATACGGTTGGCTCTCAAAAAGTCATTCCCGGAATGCGGACTTATTTAGCTGTGGATGGAGGTATGTCGGACAATCCGCGTCCTATTACCTATCAATCAGTTTATCGAGCGATCGCAGTCGGTAAAATGTCTGCACCCTTAACGGAAACAGTGACAATTGCTGGGAAACACTGCGAGTCAGGCGATATTCTGATTAAAGATGCCAAATTGCCAGAGTGTCAGGCCGGAGATGTCCTCGCGGTTACGGCCACAGGGGCATACAATTACAGCATGGCTTCTAACTACAACCGAGTACCTCGACCGGCAGCGGTTTTAGTGAGAAATGGGGAAGTTAACACGATTATACAGCGGGAAACTTACCAGGATTTGCTGAGGCTTGACCGCCTTCCTGAACGACTCGGATCTCAAAAGTTAAAAGTTAAAAGTTAAAAGTTAAAAGTTAAAAGAAAGACAATCCATGTTTACTTCGTGATGATTGCTTTTTCACTTTTAACTTTTGCCTTGTTCAGTCACGCGATTGGATTGACACTCCCCGGTCTAAAAACACGGGGATTTTCAGCATATTCCTTATAACAACTGTTCATGGTTCATGGGTTCGAGTGCATCACGGTTCGCGGTTCACAGGCGGTAGCGTTCGATGAACCATGAACAATCAACAATCTGGGTATGACTTTGGCCTCGTTCAGTCCTTATTGATTCAAGGGATCGATATTGGACTGGTTTTTGCCCTTGCGTATTTGGTGCTCGTCATTGTTGGAGAGCGCAGAACGCTGTGGATGGTACGGGGATTTATCATTTTGATGCTGGCGGCGGCGGTGAGCAACTGGGCTGGATTGAGGTTGTTGCACGTTGCCCTCAACAGCTTGGTGACGGGTTCTGCTGTGGCAATGGCGGTAATATTGCAGTCGGAGTTTCGCCGATTTCTGGAACAATTGGGTCGGGGGGAATTTCGGCAATTGTTTGGACGCGATCGCCGACCAACTCCGGAACCCGACAGCGTAATAGATGAAATTGTGGACGCAGTAAAAGAACTTTCGCAAAACCGCACGGGCGCTTTACTAATTGTAGAAACAGATTCTCCGATCGACGATCGAGATTTTTCGGTGCCGGGGGTGAAGCTAAATGCTGAAGTCTCTAAGGAATTGTTGCAGACGATATTTCAGCCACAAACTTTGCTGCACGACGGAGCTGTTTTGATTCGAGCTTCGCGGATCGTGTCGGCGGGGGTAATTTTGCCTTTGTCCGATCGCAGCGCGTCGCGGCAGTTGGGAACCCGCCACCGGGCGGCGATGGGGATTACGGAACGGGTGCAAGCTTGCGTGTGCGTGGTGGTGTCGGAGGAAACGGGTTCTATTTCTCTGGCGCAGATGGGAACTTTAAATCGACCTTTGACTAGCAGCAAACTTAAGGAATTGCTGGAAGCAAAGCTGTTTCCGTCGGACGGAGAAAGAGCTGTGGCTCCAATTCCGATCGGCAATCTCGGACGCCAGATAGGATTGAAGGGAGTGACGCTGTTAAAACGGATACTGCGCCGTTAGTCGGGTAATCGGGAGAAACCATGAGTCAAGGAATTTGCTTGGAAAAGTTGCCGGAGGATCTGCAACAAGAACTACTGCCTAAGCACATAGCAGTGATTATGGATGGTAACGGGCGCTGGGCTAAGAAGAGGGGGTTGCCGCGGATTGCGGGACACCGCCGAGGAGCTAGCACTCTGAAGGAACTGCTGCGCTGCTGCAAAGATTGGGGGATTCCAGCTTTAACGGCCTATGCTTTTTCGACGGAGAATTGGGGGCGGCCGGCCGGGGAGGTGGATTTTTTAATGAGTTTGTTTGAGGGTAAGCTGCGGCAAGAATTGCGGGAGATGGTGGACGAGGACGTGCAAATTCAATTTATGGGTAATTTGCAGGCTTTGCCGAAGTCTTTGCAGGCGGAAATCGAGCGTTCTGTGACGGCAACTCAGCACAATCAGGGGATTTTGTTTACGGTGGCGACGAATTACGGGGGGCGTCAGGAGATTGTACAAGCTTGTCGGGCGATCGCCACTCAGGTGCAAGAGGGCAAGTTGCAGCCGGAGGAGATTGATGAGGTTTTATTTAAACGCTATTTGTATACTGCTGATATTTGTGACCCGGATTTGCTGATCCGGACGAGCGGGGAAATGCGGTTGAGCAATTTTCTGCTATGGCAAATGGCTTATTCGGAAATTTACATTACTGAGACGCTGTGGCCGGATTTCGATCGATCGGAGTTTCACCGTGCTTTGTCTGATTATCAGCAGCGCAGCCGCCGATTTGGCAAAGTGTAAGGATTTGGGATTTGGGATTTGAGATTTGAGATTTTTTGGTTGATTTTTCAATTTCCAAGTAGGTGTCGATTCTGAGGGAGCATCTCCATGAAAGTAAAAAACGTTTTTACGACCTGCGAGCGTCCCGCACAGCGCAATACAGCGAGGATCCCGCTCGAACTCCCATGTAAATGTTTGCAGGCTGGATGCTCCTGATTTTCACCTGGATTCCCAATCTAAAATCTCATACTAATTTGACTCATCTAAAAAATTGGGTAGAAACCCCGTCCTTCTAGGACGGCTTTACACGGTGTCGCAGTATAATTTCAGTGGTCAATGACCCACTGTCCGTCGATGGAGAAATAAACCCCAACACCCAAGTTTGCGATGTTTCGCAACGGGGAAGAAAAATCGGTAGACCGGGAAAAGAGGATGGGGCAATGAAATATGCATCCCTTGAATCAAAACGACAAAGAAATTCTTCTGTGGAATGAAGATACATAAAAACCGTCGGTAAGCGCGGGGGAGCGTCTGTGGAGCGAACATAAGACCATAAAACTACTTGTGGGTAGAGGCAGTTGCTATGAAACAGAAACCTAAATCGTGAGGTTTGGGAATCACCGCGCCTTTATGCCGGTGAGGATGTCAACTCCTGCTCAACATAACGATTGGAGATTTTAGATTGGAGCACAAATCTCAAATCTTAAATCTCAAATCTCCAATCTTAAATCTCAAATCAAATTAGGGGCCGGAGAAAACGGCAGCTTCAATGTCCTGACGCGAGAGGGAGTATTTGAAGGCTCGCTGAATATCTTCGCCGTCGGCTCCAGCATGGATGTAACGGATGGTGAGTTGGTCGATATCGAGGGATAGTTCTGCTTTCCAGGTAGGTCGATCGATCTGCCAGCAGTGGAGTTCTCGCCGGTCTTGCTGGCAGCCACGGCTGATGAGCCACTGCTCGATGGACGGGAGGGGATGGTTGTACAAAGGAGTGTCAGCGGAAGGAAGAGTCATGGGATTTTAGATTTTAGATTTTAGATTTTAGATTGGGGATGGAGGATTGAGGATTTGGGATTTTAGATGGGGGATTTGGGATTTGAGGCTTTAATTGCCGCGAATTAAGCCGATCGCGATCGCCAGTACCAAACATCCGATTAAGCTAGCTCCCATGATAAACAGGGCGAACATTTCTCCGGGGGAAAGAGGTCGATCCGTGGGATCTAGGTAAGCGGAGTTGGAAGTTTTTTTGCCCGAGCCCGAAACCGGAGTATTGAAACCGGGCGGCGACTGAATCACGTTCAGGCGAGAATAGCCTATTTTGAGGTCGTAGGCGAGGCGACGTTCTGGGTTGCTGAGGGTGGCGTAGGCGTTGTTGAGCTGCTGAAATTTGGCGGTGGCGACTGCGGGCGGCAGGTCGGTGGTATCGGGATGGTAGAGTTTGCTCAGTTCCCGGTACGATCGCCGAATTTCGATCTGCGATGCGGAAGGATGCAGCCCTAACAAGCCGTAGTAGCTAGAACCCAAGGGGGTTTTGCCGGGTATTTTCTGACTTTTGCTGTTTGCCGTTCCCTCGTTAGGAGTCACCTCAGCGCCTCTGGGCTTGTTGTTTATAATTTTTGATTATTTTAGAGCAGATTTGAGGGTAGCGCCACTGTCTGCGATGTCGAGGGGTTGAGGGTGGGCGTAAGGCGACGGCAAGTAACATCAAACTCAGCACCAAGATATTCATGCCGTCGGCTTCATCGATTTGTTATGCGACTTGAGGAAGTGTTTGAGATATCTGATATCAATTCCGGTTATACCGGAATGATTAAACCACAGAGGGCACAGAGGACACAGAGAAAGAGAAGAGAGAGATAATAATTCCGATGTCAACGGATTTGATATGACTCACCGATGGATCGGGTAAGCCGATTTCGCCAGAACTTTTTCTCGACACTGCGGATATTTTCTTCAGATCTCAGTTGATCCAAGTAAAGCAGCAAATACTTCAATTCATCATCCGTCTCCTCTCCCTCAAAGGGGTTTACTCGCACCAGATTGCCATAGCTGCGCTCCCACTTTTGAGGTGTATCATCCACTGCAATGATTGACTCTAGACGATACCCTTTGCGCTTGACCTTTTTTAGATTTTTGCGATTGTAATATTCAAACCATTCAATATCGTAAGCAACTGTGCAGCGATCGCTTGCCCACACAAACGATAAAGTTTTAGGATTTTCAAAGATGGCTGACACAATTGCGCTCGCATAAGACGGCGTAGAAGATGTCCAAACTGCAACCTCAAACCAGTCTAAGCAATTTTTCAAAAACATATTAAGAAACGGTCGTTTGTAAATGTGATATTGCTCCACTAAAAAGTCAGCTTGCCGAGGTAGAGATGCTTGGGTAGCATAAATTAAAGTTTCATCAATATCGAGGATCAATAGTTTTTTGAGAGAATCCACAATCAAAAATAGTTCATCACTATGTCTAGGTTTACTCCCTGTACCCAATTACTTTAAACTATGAATCGCCCGAGCGCAAATTTTGCACCTCCTCAACGCTAAGCCCTGTAGTTTGGCTAATAGTTTCATCATCTAGCCGTGAAAGTAATTGTCGGGCGATCGCGATCGCCTTTTCTCGCATTCCTTCTTCTCGTCCTTGTTCTATGCCTTGTTCTATGCCTTGTTCTATGCCTTGTTCTATGCCTTGTTCTATGCCTTGTTCTATGCCGTCCTGAACAGCCTTAATAATTGCTCCCTGTTGGTCATAAATAAACTGTTCTCTTCTGTCCAAATCTTCCACTTCCTCTCGGCTCAAACTGGCTTGATTCGCAATATTAAAAGCTTCATGTATTTCTGGTATGCTATCCATTGTTTCTGGAATCGATGTCAGAATTCTCGCATTTTTCATAAAATAAATCCATTTGTCTGCTAAAGTTTCAAGTTCCTCCTGTCCTTTGGTAAACTTGGGCAACTCTACAAACACTAAATCCAGCTCGTTTTCGGGATAAGTCAAATTAGTCTTGACTTCTTTGAACACAAATCGAGAAATAAATTCTGGGCTGTTAGGCAACATTTCAAAATCAGTAATTGTTAGAGCAATTACTGGCTTCAGCATTCGATATCCTTGGGCTGCTTCCAATTGAAAAGCGTAAGTCTTCGCTGCATTGTACAACACTCGTTTCCCAAAAGACTGGACGTTGAGCACTTGCATTTCAATAATTACTAAAGTGCCATCGCTGAGTTTTGCTTTCACATCCAGATAAGTATCTTTTAAGCCTTCTAGTTTGGGCGGCAGATTCGGGTTGATAATTTCTAAGTCTTCGATGGTGGAATTGCCTTCATAAATTAAGGCGTTGAGAAAGCTAATTAGAATGTCTTTGCTTTCTGAGGAACCGAATATTTTTTTGAAGGCGTAATCGGTTTTAGGGTTGATAAATATCATAGTTGTCAGATTTAGCTTTGAGGTTATTGGTTTTGTGACGAACCAACGGGATTGGATCTGGGTAAAACTCCTGATTTTGTTTCAGGTAATGGTTTGACATTTTCCGGCAAATGTGCGTTAGCGCTCGCGAGCACAGCCTCATCGTCCCTGTGTTCGTCATCAATGGGAATTGGGCAAGAAATCAGTTCTGTGACGATGCGATCGCCCAGAACATCTTCCCAATCTTGCAACTGTTCTCTGGCTTTGATCGGTGTATTGACAGCCACGTCTACGCCCATTTGCTGAAGGTTGAGGCTGTGGGCTGTCGATCGGCGGTTGACACACTCCACCAGCCAAACGCTCAATCCCACTGCTGCCATCAAAGGCAAGACAATCCGGTAATCGCGGGTTAATTCAAACATCAATAGGATGGCTGTCAGCGGTGCTCTGGCGCTGCCGGCGAGGACGGCGGCCATTCCCACCATTGCGTAGGCGGCAGGACCGGCGACTCGATCGCTCATTGCCGGCAGCATTTCCAAAAACAGGCCGTAAGCCGAACCCAGGGAAGCTCCCAAAAACATCGCCGGAGCGAAGATGCCCCCCACTAAACCGCTGCCGAGGCTGATTGCTGTCATCGCCAGTTTGACAAACAGCAGCTGCAGCAGCAAAGGCAAAGAAAATTTAACATCTTGGAGCATTGCTTGGACTGTTTCGTAACCGACACCCAAAATTTGAGGCAATTGCAGCGCGACTAAGCCGACTGCGGCCCCGCCGACGATCGGGTGAAGCGGCCGGGGCAGTCGTCCGAGCCAAGCAAATCCTCGGACTTTTCCTTGAAAACAGCCCTCGGCTAATTGAATTGCTTCTGTGTAGGCTAGAGACACTCCACTCGCCAAAAGTCCCAATCCCATGTACAGAGGCAGTTCTAGGGGGCTGCGGACATCGTAGATCGGCAAAGAAAAGGCCGGCTGAGCTCCCAAGCAGATTTGAGCGATGAGCGCCGAAACTACGGCCGAGAGCAAGACAACGCTGACTGAGGAAGTGGCGAAGGTGCTGCCGAGCACGACTTCTAAGGCAAAGAACACTCCGGCGATGGGAGAGTTAAACCCGGCAGATAAACCTGCAGCAGCTCCGGCGCCCAGGAGCAAGCGCTGCCGTTCTGGCGAGAGCTGCAAAACTTGAGCCAGCAGCATTCCAAAATTAGCGCCGATTTCGACGCTGGGGGCTTCCGGACCCAGGGAGGCGCCGGTGCCGAGGGAAACTGATGCTGCCATCATTTTGGTGATGGGTTTGAGGGGGGAGAGTTCTTGCAGCCCGCGGGTGGCTGCAATTAAGGAAGACATATTCGGGCCAAAGTCCCGAAACCGCCAGCGCATCAGCCCGATGATGACTCCGCCGATGGTGGGAATGCAGGCTAGCGTCCAAGAGCCTTTGGAGGCGATCGCCCCCATGAAGTCTTGCAGCATCAGGCTGTGGATGAAGTGGATCAGGTAGTGAAAGGTGACGACGCCTGCACCCGTAACTCCCCCAATGACTAGGGAAAGGATGAGCAGGAGGGTTTCTGGGCTTGGGTGCAGGCGGGTGAACAGCGGGCTTAGGCGGGAGGCTTGGGGAGTTGCTGCGGTTGGGCCGGGCGGCTGCAGATCCACAGGAGGGGTGGCTCTCATTTAGCGGTTAATTCTTCTGTGAGAAGTGAGATAAATATTACATTTTATTTCTTATTTTAATTGTGAGTGATTTTAGGGGAATTGACAAGTTAATTAAGCGGTATTTTAGGGCGGATTTTTTGGGCTGGCGGCTGGCGTGGAATGACTGATTCTGAGGACCGACGGATTTGGCGGGATTGTATACTCACTTACATTCAAACTTAGATACACTCTGGCGATCGTCCTAGTTAACTATATTTATAGTTTTGGCGCTTAGGGCGATCGCATAAGCGAATCAATGAGCTGTAGATTGGGGAGAAATTAGTGAAACTAAACCTTCGGATTCAATAATTAGCGATTCGATATTTTGCATTAGATTTATTGCCTCAATTTTTGATCGATCGGGAAACCGCAGAGCAACGCTTCGGAACGCAGATATATTTCAAGATTGGAGAGCGAATGCTTCCAATCTTGTCTATTAAAAACACCAATCTTAGATATAAAATCCAAAATCATCCTATAGCGGTTGTTGAGTGGGCGGAATCCTTTGTCTAGGTGTGTTGATCGACATTAGCGGATCGCCGATGGTGGCGACTTTCCAGGGAGGGGATTGTAGCTGCCGTGCTGCTATTAAAAAGGGGGCTCCTCGCTTCAGGCGATCGACCATTAATTTAGGTGGAATAAATGCCGATAACAAAGGTTCGTGGACGCTGCCGACATAGGCGTAAGCACCATTTGCTAACCACCTTCCGCTAACGGTGTTTGTGTCATCTGGATCTGAGGCTGACCAACTGTGAATCATGTGGATTGCTGTGGGAAATACCACTTTTGGTATGTCTTCAACTGAAGCGTCGCCGTTGCCGACTTGGAATGATTTTGAATAGCCTTTGGAATTCATTAATATTAAGTCAAATGTCCACGGTTTTGAGGCTAAACTCCGCCACTTTTCCAGGCTAGATTCTGGTCGCTGCACTACTTCGACATCCAAACCTATGGTTTTTAGTTCGGCAGCTGCTTCCTCCATTTCATATTTTGCCCAATTTCCTTCCTTGGTGTAACTGTCATAAAGCATGGCTGTTTGGCTGTCTAGAAATATGGAACACATGGCTTGATAGATCGATCGCACCTCCGAGCCGTAAATCCAGCCGACAGCCGCCCAGCGTTCGCCGTTGATGTGCCGTCCCAAACCGTCGGTAACAGCTAATTGTTCGTTTTTCTTTTGAGGGGATTGATATTTTACTGCTAGTTCGCGTACAATGGTTATTGTGTCGATCGGGTCTCCGAGTTGAGAATAATAAAATCCGGTAGATTCGACGGCTTTTGTAATTGCTATTTGCAGAGTTTTCCACTGTGTCTTATTGAGGCTCTGGTTGGGTTTTCCGAAGTTGCCTTCTAGAAATACTAAAGGTTGGCCGTGAGCGGCTGCTAAGGCAACTGCTGCTGAGCGTGCGGGGTCGTTTTCTGATGTGATTACTACTCCTGGGGGTTCCCAGCCGAGTTCCGTCCATTTTGCTTTTAAGGTTTTAGTATCGGTGGCATTCCAGGCTGTTGCTGCGGCGTTCAGCATTAATTCTTGGAGTTGTTTACCTTTTGGCAGTTGCTCTTTGATGCTTGGCAAACGGACTACTTCTTCGGCTTGAAAGCGCTGCAAAAACCTGGGCGTATATTTGTCGTCTTCGATGAGAATAGGCCAGTTTCCTTTGAGATTCCATTTTTGGATTGCTGCTAAGAATGTGGCTTCGTCGGGTACTAGAACTACGCGGTTGACTGTTGGTATCTTGGATCGGAGGATGCCTAATCGGAGGCCTGTTTGAATAGGCCAGGGTTCTTGTTTGGCTGAGGCGGGAAGTTGAAAGGGTTTTGCAATCAAAAAGTTACATCCATTAATTGCTGTTGATAAGCATAAAAATAGTGTTAATGCTACCAGTGTAAGTTGTCTGTTTTTGAGATGCATTTTTTTGACTCCTGATCGAAGCAGATGAACGCGAATTAACGCCGATGAATGTGGAAATGTTAATAGATGCCGGGAATTATTTTTTTGACTCGCTGCTGGTAATCTGAATAGTCTGGATATTTTTGGGTTAACCAGGTTTCTTCTCGATTGGCTTTGATGTCAAAAAATATTATTAATATGGCGGTGGCTATTAAGTGGGATAGGCTCATTTGAAAAAGTGTCCAGCCGAGGGCGGCTAAAATTAAGCCACTGTATAATGGATGTCGCACTATCCCGTAAATGCCTGTTTGGACTAATTCTCCGTTTTCTATAGGATACGGTAAAGGTGTGAGGTTTTTTCCTAAGTCTATCAATGCTTTGAAGATTAAAATTAATCCGCCCAAGCCGAGCATACTTGCTACAATCCAGGTAAGAGCAAGTAATTGAGTTGATTGAATTTTTAATCCTGGCAGTTGATAAACTGGTAAGATTACAAATCCTGTGAGCAATCCTCCTTGAAGCAAAACTAAATATTCGCCGCGGCTGTTATGGCGCCAGCCTTCGCGCGTGAAACCCCAGTGAGTTAAGATTTTCATAGTAAGACGAAGCAGGAAGAAGGCAGAAGGAAGAAGGCAGAAGGAAGAAGGCAGAAGGAAGAGGGGAGAAGAAAGTGAACTGTAGGTTGGGTACAGTGAAGTAAAACCCAACCTACGGCGAACAGCGAACAGCGAACAGCGAACAGCGAACAGTGAACACTCAACAATTAACACCAATTTATTCTAGCCAGGGACGAGTCATTAGTTCTAGTTGGTTGACTTCATCTTGGCTTAAAGTCCAGCCTAATGCGCCTGCGTTTTCTTGGGCTTGTTTTGCGGTTTTGGCGCCGGGAATTGGGATTACTTTGTTTTGGGCTATTAGCCAGTTGAGGGCTACTTGGGCGGGCGTGCGATCGCGCTTTTTGCCCATTTTCCGCAGGGTGGACATGACTAATTCGATTTTTTCGAGGCCGCTTTTGCTGAAGCGGGAGTCCATTTTGCGGGCTCCTGTAGGTTGTTCTTGGGCTGTATATTTCCCGGTTAGCAATCCTTGGGCTAAGGGGCTGTAAGCTAAAATTGTTACTCCCAATTCGCGGGCTGCACTCACAATTCCTTGTTTTTCTACTTGTCGCGACAGCAAGGAGTAGCGGACTTGATTTGTTGCTAGGGGAACGCCTCTGGCTGCTAGTATTTTGTGGGCTTCGCGCATCTGTTCTGCTGAATAGTTGCTGACTCCTACTGCTTGAATTCTGCCTTGTTTTACTTCATCGGCTAAGGCGTTCATCAGGGTTTCTTGACGGAGTAAAAAAGTGAAGGGCCAGTGCACTTGGTAGAGGGCTATTTGTTCTACTTGCAAGCGTTTTAAGCTGGCACTCAAAGCGTCGGAAACTGATTTTCCTGTAATCCGCCAAGGTAGGGGGCCGAATTTGGTGGCTATTTGCACGGGTTGGGTGGTTTTTTTGAGAAACTGTCCCAGTAATTCTTCTGACAAGCCGTTACCGTAGACTTCGGCTGTGTCGAAAAAGTTGACTCCGCTGTCTAGGGATGTTTTGAATGCTGCTTCGACTTCGGCGGCGCCGTAGTTGCTGCCGTAGTTCCAAAATAGTTTGTCGCCCCAAGCCCAAGTTCCGACGCACAGGGGAATGACGGCTGGGCCATTTTGTCCTAGGGTAATGGTTGTCACGGTTGGTAAATCCACAGTTCTTGATTCTCTTTATTTTTATATGAATTTATACGAATAATCGCGATCGAGCTTCTAGCCGGGGGAGGAAAGGCGGCGGGTTGCTATATCTCAGTTACTATAAATTCAAATGCTGTGTTTATTTGAATAGTTATGTCGATCGACCGTTTGCCAGATTCAAGATTAACAGATTCCGGGACTTTTGCTCTCAAGAGAGTTACCCTGCTGACTATGTTCCGGTTGGGTTTGTTTCAGATGGGATTGGGCATGATGTCGATTTTGACCCTGGGGGTGCTCAATCGCGTCATGATTAAGGAGTTGGCGATTCCGGCTACTGTGGTGGCTGGTACGCTGGCCATGCACCAGTTTGTGGCGCCGGCTAGGGTGTGGTTCGGGCAAATGTCTGATGCTAGGCCTTTGTTTGGCCATCACCGCACAGGTTATGTGTGGGTAGGAAGCGTTTTGTTTGTGATTTCTGCTTTTTTGGCGGTGCAGGTGATGTGGCGCTTGGGCGGCAGTTTGGAGGCTGTGGGGTGGACGACTCCTACTTACGGTTGGGTGGGTTTGTTGGGTTTGATTTTTGCGCTTTACGGTATTGCTATTTGTTCGAGTTCGACTCCTTTTGCTGCTTTGTTGGTGGATGTTTCGGATGAGGAAGATCGATCGAAGTTGGTGGGTGTGGTGTGGTCGATGCTGATGGTTGGTATTATTATCGGGGCGATTATTAGCAGCGGTTTGCTCAAGCAAATTGATGGGGATGTGTCGCGCGAAGTGTTGCAGGCTTCGATTAACGGTTTGTTTGTGAAGGTGCCGGCGCTTGTTTTGCTGTTGGTGGGGATTGCGACTTTTGGCGTTGAGAAAAAATATTCGCGGTACGGGGTGCGATCGATCGCAGTGAATCGAGAAGATAAAATTACTCTGGGAAGTGCGCTGCGGATTTTGACCGCTAGCCGCCAAACCGGTTTGTTTTTTACTTTCCTGCTGATTATGACAATTTGCTTGTTTATGCAGGATGCGGTTTTGGAACCTTACGGCGGGGAAATTTTTAAGATGCAGATTTCGGAAACTACCCGGTTGAATGCTATTTACGGTACTGGTACTCTGATCGGTTTGAGCGCAACTGGTTTTTTAATTGTGCCGCGAATTGGCAAGCAAAATACGATTAGGTTGGGCTGTTTGTCGGTGGCGACTTGTTTGAGTTTAATTATTTTATCTGGATTCACAGGAAATCCAATTGTGTTTAAGTCGGCTTTAATGTTGTTTGGTTTTTCTTCGGGAATTACGACGACTGGTGCGCTGAGTTTGATGTTGGATTTGACTGCTGCAGAAACTGCTGGGACTTTTATTGGTGCTTGGGGTTTGTCGCAGGCGATGGCGCGCGGTGTGGCGACGGTTAGCGGCGGTGCTATTTTGGATTTGGGCAGAAGTTTATTTGGGGTGCCGATGCTGGCTTACGGGTTGGTTTTTGCTGTGCCGGCGGTGGGTATGATTCTGGCTGTTTGGCTGTTGGGTAGGGTGGATGTTGGGGAGTTTCAGGATAATGCTAAAAGTGCGATCGCAAATATTCTTGAAAATGACTTAGACTGATGTTTTGTCAGTTTGCCTGGGGCAGTTGACGAGACAGCAGGTGTCAGTTGTCAGCTTGCCTGGGGCAGTTGTTAGTTCCCACAATCAATAACCAATAACTAATAACGAATAACTAATGACTAATTTTTGGGATTCTATTTTAAGTTTTGCACGGGTTACTGTCGAGAGAGTCGGACGGCAGTTGTTGCAAGATTTCGGTTCCGTGCAAGCGGATGAGAAGGATGACGGGAGTTTGGTGACGAAATCCGATAATTGGGCTGATGCGGAAATTAGAAGTGCGATCGCATCTACTTTTCCCAGTCACGGCATTTTGAGCGAGGAAGGAGAACAGGTTTTCCCAGATACTGAATGGTGTTGGGTTGTCGATCCTTTGGATGGTACAACTAATTTTGCTAGGGGAATTCCGATTTGGGGTATTTCTTTGGGTTTGTTGTATCGCGGAACTCCGGTTTTTGGCTGCGTGCATTTGCCGCCAATTAATCAGTCTTTTCACGGTTTTTATGCACCTGATTGGGCGGGCGGCGTGTTTGACAATATGCCTCAAGGTGCGTTTTTAAACGGGCAGCAAATTCGGCCGAGTGCTGATAAAATGAGCGGGAATCATTTTTTTAATTTGTGTTCGCGGAGTGTGGGAATCGGGCCTCATCTTCCGAGTAAAGTTCGGATGTTGGGTATGGCTAGTTACAATTTTTTGACGGTGGCTTCGGGTACGGTGTTGGGAGGAGTGGAAGCGACGCCGAAAATTTGGGATATTGCCGGGAGTTGGGTAATTGTGAAGGCTGCTGGTGCGGTTTGGCTACCGCTGGAGTCCCAGGCGATTTTTCCGCTGGAAGTGGGGAAGAATTACGGCAGGATTTCTTATCCGACTTTGGTGATGAATCGGCAGGAGTTGGTGTCGGTATTTTTGCCGTTTGTCGAGGCTTGGAAGAAGAAAAAAATGGGGTGATATCAATTCCGGTTACACCGGAATGATGGTCCGTTGGGAGTGGGGAGTGGTCCGTGGGGGAATGTGGAATTATTGACCTTGACTTTATCATTTCCATGCAACCGGAAACGATATAATTGGCGTGAAGCGAAGCTATCCCCTAGGCAATCGAGCAATTATAAAATAAAACAGCCTGGCAGGCGTGACGGAGGAGTCTCCCACGCCTGCCGTGCTGTTTGGAAGAAATATACCGACCGATGACCGATGGTTAAAGTATGCCTGCTCTCGTCTATTTCTGGCAATATGCGATCGGGTGGTTTTCTTTTAGGGCGATCGGGTGATGCGGTGCTGCTACAATTTGTGGTAATTCTTCAACTAGCTATTATCTCTATAAAATAAAATTATACCCGTTTTCCAGTAGAGGCACAATCGAAAATACGTTTACTGCGGTGTTGGAAAAAGTAGATGAGTGGTATATTGGCTGCGCCGAAGAGCGATCCAGTGCGATCGTACAATAAAAAAACTTGGAAGAAACTCGGAAAAGTCTGCGGTTTGCGATCGAACTAATCTCGATAGCACAATTCTCGCATCCGAGTTGCTGACAGCGGTAGTCCCAATTCTACCAGCGTTCCCAAATACTCGTCAGGCGTTTTTGGCGGATTTTTGAGCCTGATTCTTTGTTTCTCGGCTGCTTTGCATACTGTTTGCCAGTTGAGGTCAAGCAAGTCTAAAATAAAATCATCTGGATGCTGCGCTAAAATGTCGTAAGGTGCAAGAGCTTCTTCAGGAAAATCTCTGAGATTGAAAGTAATAATAAACTTTGAACGAGAGTGAATTGCAGCAGCGAGGACATGACGATCGCCCGGATCGGGAAGTTCCAACTCTGGTATAATTGTCTCATAGCCTTGCACCAAGCAATTTTCAACACTTGTATTCATTAATCTTTTGGTTCGGGAAAGCTGTTCAAATCTTATATCGGGACGGTTTATAAGTACATTTCTCATCCACTCGTCGTGAATTTCTTCAGTCCAACGTGCCTCAACTATGTCGGTAATTGCCAACTCTACAAACAAGTCACGAAGAGATGCCGAATACAAAACATTAGCATCGTAAACAACAGTTAAAATTGCCATGTTTTAATGGTACAAACCGAGTGCTTCTGATTCATCTACAAGCATATCCATAATTTTACTGCTTTCTTCGTAACTTTGTTTCTTATAAGCCATTAAATCTTCGTAACGTATCCGGCGACTGTTCCTGACTGTCTGGTAAGGGATTTTTCCCGCATCCAGCAACTCCCGCATATATTTATCGGAAACTCCCAGAATGTCTGCTGCTTGATAAATATGAAGTTCCTCGGTAATTGGAATCAGCTTGACAGTATTGCCGCTGCTTGTCTGTTGCAAAATCGCTAACAGCAGTGGCAATGCTGCGGCAGGTATGTCAATTGTCTTTCCCTCTTTTTCGTTTAATATCAATTTGAGGGATTCGCCAGACGGATGATTTTGCAAGTGCGATTCTAAAGCGCGGCTGCTGGTTTTGGCAACCGCTGCTTCTGCTGCTGTCGGCAAAGCAGGTGCTGAGTCCGGATCTCCGGTGAATGTCATGTTAATTTGGGGGTGAGAATAACAGTCGATCGACTCCGATCGTAGCAATTCTGCGACGCGATCGCACTTGATGCCCAGCAAAATAACAGATGCTGGGATTGGGACACAATATTGCCGTGTCCCAACTGCAAAATGAATTTATTGCCTCATGCGATTAATTTCGACAGCACATTAGACAACTTAGCACCGAGATTCTCAACAGACTCCTGCTGTTTGGGATCTTTCATCGTACCGTCAGCATTAAATACTTCAAAAGCTTGGGGAACTGCTTTCTGATCCGGGAGTACCAATACGTTAATATTCCCCAGGATCGATCGCAAATGCACTAATCCCCGCAAACCGCCGATTCCGCCTGGGGAAGCACTCATAATTACCGCTACTTTGCCAGTAAATGCCACCAATCCCGGTTCACCCGGTGCTGGGCGCGATACCCAATCGATCGCATTTTTCAACACAGGCGTAATTGAACTGTTATACTCAGGAGAAGCGATCAAAAACCCGTGATGCGCTACCATCAATTCCTTCAATTTGCGGGCATTTTCTGGCATTCCCTCTTTTGCTTCCAAATCTTCGTCAAATAGCGGCATCGGCAAATCGCGCAAATCTACATAAGTAACTTCTGCGCCCGCCGCCCTAGCCCCAGCCGCCGCAACTTTTACCAGCAGTTTGTTATAGGATGCTTCGCGGGTACTTCCGGCAAATGCGATAATTTTTGGTCTGTTTGTCATTAATTTTTTCCTAATTATTGCTTCCGAGTAAAATTGTACTATTCCGAGTGATTCCAAACAAAGTCAGCAATGGGTCTATCTGCGGACAAAGGAGGATTTTCACTGGAATTAAATAAAACCGATCGCACTTTTACATTCCCGACACCCAAACGCCTCTCGACGCGACTGGGAATGCCGTAACCGTAAATAATGTGTCCTTTCCCCGCCAACACCACAACTTGATAGTCGGGGTTTGCTTTGACAAATTCAGCGATTTTTTCCGCCATAGTTTCGTCCCACAAAACTTGGGCTTGCAAAAATCTTTCAAAAGCCGTACTATTTCCCTGTCCTGCCTTTTGGTGTTGCTGGTAAACTTCTAGCAGCAGTTGCCGATATTCGGCGTTGTCGGTGCGAATTTCGGATATTGGCGCAATGTGCTTTTTTTCCTCGGCTGTGAGGCTTTCTAAACCTTGACTGGCAACTTTTCTCGTTACTTCGGATGGTGTATTTAAGGCGAGGACAGGTAGTTGATTTTCTTTGGCAAACCGCAAAATGGGGGCGTAAGATTCCCAGGGAAAGCGCCATCTGCGATCGTATTCTGTTTGCTCAATCAATTGCTCTTCTGTGAGTTTACCTGCTAAATATTGGTCGAGTACGCTTTGGAAGGGGCGCTGAAACATTTCTAGGGCGATCGCAATTTTCCGATTTTGCCGCTGCATTTCTCGGACAATCTTTAGTTGAGCTTGGTGGTCTTCCGCGCTATCGTGGGTTTCACCCAGATACACGACTTTTGCCTTTACCAACTGTTGCAGAATCTCTTTGTTAGTGTAAGTCTGCTGCGGTTGAGGTTTGGCTGTCGGTTGGGCTCTAGCTGCACTGCTACACAGTAGAAACAGGCCCAGCGACAAGGCACACAATTTGATGAGTTTGGTTGTTTTCATACAAATATTATGCCGTGCGATCGCCCTATCCGCCCTCCAAACACCGCAAATTTCCCCTTACACAATTGTTAGGTCATTAATTAGCCACAAACCCAAATTTTTATCGTAACACCATTCTGGGGGACATTTTTCATTAATAATTTTGATGGGTTGAAGAAAGTTAAAAGGAGCTATTTGTAGATTTATAGTTCGCCAAGCTCCTGTATAAATATCCATGTTTTCATCTAAATTAGGATCGGTCGTTGTCAAAAGATATTTTGAATTACTGTTTTTGATATTTTTAATACTTCTATAAATATCTGCAAAAGAAAAATGCACCCAGCAGTCTCTACATAGGATTAAATCTGCTGTTGGCAGCGGATCTTTGGTAATGTCTAACTTAACAAACTTTCGGCGCTCATTTCCATGATTTTTATTGTTAAAATCAACTAATTCTTCAACTATGTCAACGCCAGTGTACATATCTATATCGAGATTTACCTCTTTCATCCAATTAAAATCACCGCAAGGAATATCAAGCAACGAGTTGACACCGAGTTCCGATACCAGCTTAGGTAATTCTTTCCTAATTACATTTGTATGAATAATATTTGAGCCTGGGCCTGAAACCGACTCTATATCTTGCCAAAGATTTTGGCTATAAATTTTAGCAAATTTTTCTTCTATTTCTCCAACACGCCATTCTGAAAACAACCTATGTGAAACTCTCCAATATCGTCTTTTTAGGTAGCGGAGACCGTAAAATAAAGCCGGTAATTTTTGACGAATAAAGCTTTTCACAGTTTTGCCCTTTTTGTTAAGTGTTTAAAATGGACTTGACCCTGATAACGTGAATATTTTAGTCCCTCTATTAGGAATGTCTATAATGTAACAATACTTCGGACAGTTTTTGATTGCCAACCGTATAATAAGGGTTTCAAGGATCTGCGGCAAGTTCGCTACCAACGGAAAATCGATGGTTTCAGAATACGAACTAAAAACTGTCCGGACTATTGATGTAAGTAGGTGATGTAAAACTCAACTATGTAAACGATTGTAAAGTATGCTTAGCCCTGTAGTGGCTGACTTAGCTCTGTTTACATGCAGTGACATGGTTCAGCTTAATCCGACCTAGCCAATTATATACTGAATTTACTTATCTGTCCTGCCACTTTCGCAAAACTTACAAAAGTTTACATACCGACCGCGAGGGAAAGAATTGGGTCACAAAACCCCTGATTTGTGTACAGGGTAAGATTCTGCCTTCTGCCCACAAGGACTCGGGTTTTATTTAACTTCATAATTTTCAGTAGTGACCCAGCGAAAATGTAAAGTTTAGTTGCAGGTACTTGCGCTTCTAGAAGAAGGTGCTAAATTAATAATATGAAGCGAACAAAAAGCTTCTCCGACAGATACCACATCCAGATCTCACAGCGAAGTTCACAATAGAATCTAAGGAGTAAAACGCTGTATAATCTCACATCTGTCTCATCAAAAACCAATAGCAGCACCCACCAACAAAGCTGATAGTTCCTAAACTAATTAGAGGGGAGCAATGCAAGTGAATCCGAGGATTATTGCAACTCCACATCGAAGTTAAAAAAAGAGGAATTCACTCGGTACATATGGCTGGGTGCTGTTGTTGTTAAAAGAAATTTTCCGTTTGTGATGTCGTTTCCGGTTGCATGGAAATGATAAAGTCAAGGTCAATAATTCCACATTCCCCACTCCCGACTCCCGACTCCCGACTCCCCATCATTCCGGTGTAACCGGAATTGATATGATGTTTTTTTCAGTAGAGGCACAGCCTCTAGATATGCGTTACCGGGCATAGCCGGGTAACGAGCATAAAAGGAGAAAAACTAGAAAATTACTGGAAAATTGTCTCGTCTTCCTTTCGCCACGCGGGATCGACGATACAAATAAATATTAGCGGCTCTGTGCCACAGTTGTAAATAAACTGCTTGGCGTTTGGGGGAATGTAAACTGCATCTCCGGCTTCCACGAATTGATTTTCGTCGTCAATGTGCATTTCCCCAACGCCGCTGAGGATGTAGTAAACTTCAGAAGTTGTCAGGGAGTGCAGGACAGAAGTTTGTCCCGCTGGCAAAGCGGCGTGGGCTAAACTGTAACGCAAATCCACAGCTTGTTTGTCTGGATGCAGCAATTCTCGCAGTTGAGTACCGTCGCCAGCAATAAACTCGTCGCAGGCATTTAGCTTTTGAATTAGCATTCTTTCCCGACTCCTAAAAATCTCTTTACCACAACTTAAGTTTAATTGAAAGAGCAAGAGATGTTAAGAAATATGTAAAGCGGCGGCCGGATTTTTTAACCGTAAGTTCCCGAATGCGCTCGATAATCAGGACAGTCGATCGCATCTTCAGATAAAGCTATAGTAGGCTGAACGGGACACTTGAGGTGGTAGTCGCCGGTGAAAAATACGCAGTTAGCACAAGGGATTTGGTGCATCCGCTGAGCTCGGCGCATGGAGTCGGAGACAGTACGCCCGATACTCGAAAAGAGCAAAAAAACTAAACCCCAGGCGGAGACAAAACACAGCGGGACTAAAACAGGCTGTATTGCCTTAAGCAAAAAGTAAAGCATAGCAAGAAAATTCAGCGGTAGAAGCCATACATACATTACAGTAGTGGAATTGGCGCTCGATCGACCCAAAAGTTTAGAATCCTTTACAGCTCGATCGAGAAACCGGGGAATTATGGCATGATAAGGAACAGTCCTTAAATAAAATTAGAGGAAATCAGTTATGACTCTGCGATTAGGCGATACAGTTCCCAACTTTACCCAAGCTTCGTCTGAAGGGGAAATCAATTTCTACGACTGGGCAGGCGATAGCTGGGTCGTGTTGTTTTCGCACCCGAAAGACTATACCCCAGTGTGCACCACAGAACTCGGTGCAGTGGCCCGTCTCAAGTCTGAATTTGAAAAGCGGGGTGTCAAAACCATTGCCCTCAGCGTCGATGATGTGGATTCTCACATGGGCTGGATTAAAGATATTGAGGAAACTCAAAATGTCACCCTCAATTATCCGATTTTAGCAGATGGCGATCGTAAAGTCTCCGACATTTACGACATGATCCATCCCAACTCGCTAAACAACTTAACAATCCGCACAGTTTTTGTGATTGACCCGCAAAAGAAATTGCGTTTGAGCATTACTTATCCGGCGAGCACTGGTCGGAATTTTAATGAGATTTTGCGAGTAATTGATTCCTTGCAACTTACCGACAAATACAGCGTTGCGACTCCAGTTGATTGGAAAGACGGCGACGATTGCGTAATCGTACCTTCGATTACCGACCCCGCAGAGTTGGCAGAGAAATTTCCTAAAGGCTACACGCCGATTAAGCCTTATTTGCGGATGACTCCTCAGCCGAATAAATAGGTTTAACATTCCTGGAAGCAGAACCTAATTATGTAGGGTGCCTGCAGAGCACCTTACCTCTATAATTCGCGCGTCATATCAAATCCGTTGACATCGGAATTATTATCTCTCTCTTCTCTTTCTCTGTGTCCTCTGTGCCCTCTGTGGTTTAATCATTCCGATACAACCGGAATTGAGATCACACCAGCTTGTAGCTAGGACTTGAGTCCTTAATCCTGATTTTTGAGGACTCAAGTCCTCACTACAAACAAAGAAATTGTGCAATCTTGTCTGAACAATTTAGAGTGGAGTAAAGGCCAAATGCTGTCATCAACAATTGTGTTGCGAATACCGCCCAAATTGCAAATGACAGACGACGAGTTTTTCGAGTTCTGTCAAATCAATAGTGAGTTACGCATAGAACGCAACAAATCGGGAGAATTGCTAATTATGCCCCCTACTGGTTCCGAGACGGGAAATCGCAGCGGTAGCGTCTTTGGAGAGTTGTATATTTGGGCCGGGCAAGATGGAACCGGTATATGTTTTGACTCCAGTACGGGATTTAAGCTTTCAATGGGTGACAAGTCTCCAGATGCCTCGTGGATTAAACTGGAACGGTGGAATGCTTTGTCACCAGAACAAAAGCAAAAGTTTGCCCCGATTTGCCCGGATTTTGTAGTAGAACTAAGGCCTGCTTCTGACAATCTCAAGCCCTTGCAAGAAAAAATGCAAGAATATATGAGAGAACCAGGAGTGCAGTTAGGCTGGTTGATTGACTGCAAAAATCGCAGAGTTTATATTTACCGTCCCGGTTTGCCAGAGGAATGTTTGGAGAATCCCGCGACAGTCAGCGGCGACCCCGTTTTGCCCGGCTTCGCACTCAATATGAGCAAGATTTGGTAAGCTTAGTATAGGAGCAACGATCGAGGAAATCAATTATGTTGACATCAACAATTGTGTTGCGAATACCACCAGAATTGCAAATGACAGATGACCAGTTTTTCGAGTTCTGTCAAATCAATAGTGAATTGCGCATTGAACGCAACAAATCGGGAGAATTGCTAATTATGCCCCCTACTGGTTCGGAGACGGGAAACCGAGAAGGTAATATATTTGGACCGCTGTGGGTTTGGGCAGAAGAAAATGGTACTGGTTTAGCGTTTACTTCGAGTACAGGATTTACTCTGTCAACAGGTGCAGAAAAGTCGCCGGATGCTGCTTGGATAAAATTGGAAAGATGGAATGCTTTGTCACCAGAACAAAAGCAAAAGTTTGCCCCGATTTGCCCTGATTTTGTAGTAGAACTGAGGTCTGCTTCTGACAATCTCAAGCCCTTGCAAGAAAAAATGCAAGAATATATGAGAGAACCAGGAGTGCAGTTAGGCTGGTTAATTGACCGCAAAAATCGCAGAGTTTACATCTATCGTCCCGGTTTGCCAGAGGAATGTTTGGAGAATCCCGCGACAGTCAGCGGCGACCCCGTTTTGCCCGGCTTCGTACTCAATATGAGCAAGATTTGGTAGAACTGCTAGCAATAAATATCAACTTATTGTAAAAATTAATAATAGAATGCAAACACGCAAAAAATATGGATATTAAAAACGGCTTTGTAGGCACAATCGGCAACACCCCACTAATTCGCTTAAACAGCTTCAGCGATGAAACTGGCTGCGAAATTCTGGGCAAAGCAGAGTTTCTCAATCCCGGCGGTTCCGTTAAAGATAGGGCAGCTCTTTACATCATCAAAGATGCAGAAGAAAAAGGCTTGCTGAAACCGGGCGGCACCGTTGTTGAAGGCACTGCCGGCAATACAGGCATCGGTTTGGCCCACATTTGCAACGCTAAAGGTTACAAATGTTTGATTGTGATTCCCGATAACCAATCTCAAG
The DNA here is from genome assembly GCF_036702495.1 of Microcoleus sp. C2D2. Taxonomy (NCBI): domain Bacteria; kingdom Bacillati; phylum Cyanobacteriota; class Cyanophyceae; order Oscillatoriales; family Microcoleaceae; genus Microcoleus; species Microcoleus sp. C2D2. Next base: position 39,208 of record NZ_JAUBTO010000022.1, read on the forward strand.
AAAAAATCGATGCTTTGAAAACCTTGGGCGCTGAAGTTCGGACTGTTCCCGCTGTTCCTTACAAAGACCCGAATAATTATGTCAAGTTGTCGGGAAGATTGGCGGGGGAAATGGAGAATGCAGTCTGGGCAAATCAGTTTGACAATTTAGCCAATCGCCGAGCTCATTACGAGACAACTGGCCCGGAAATTTGGGAACAAACAAACGGGAAAATTGATGCTTGGGTAACAGCTACTGGTACCGGCGGCACTTTTGCTGGGGTAGGAATGTTTTTGAAAGAAAAAAATCCTGCTGTGAGAATTGTCTTGGCAGACCCGATGGGCAGCGGGCTTTACAGTTATTTCAAAACTGGGGAAATTAAGACTCAAGGCAGTTCGATTACTGAGGGAATTGGCACCACTCGCGTCACTGCAAATATGGAGAATGCCCCGGTAGACGACGCCATTCAAATTGACGATACTGAAGCTGTCCGGGTGATTTACCACCTGCTGAGGAAAGAAGGGCTGTTTATGGGCGGTTCTGTGGGGATTAATGTGGGGGCGGCGGTGGCTTTAGCGAAGCAAATGGGGCCTGGACATACGATTGTTACGGTACTCTGCGACGGCGGGGCTCGGTATCAGTCGCGTTTGTTCGATCGACAATGGTTGGCTTCCAAAGGTTTGTCACCTGATTAACCCTCAGGTGCGCTGAAGTCTTAAGTTGTCCCGCATCTAAATTGTATTTTTCGGGCGGGCGGGACGCCCACCCCACAATAATTTTATCCAACTCTACGCGTTACCAGGCTCTGTCTCGAATTTTCCTCTGCAAGCAAGGCTGTTTCTCTGGAAATTTGTTCTCCGGCTCTGCCTGGGAACCAGTTAAAATTCAAGTATATATTGCCACACCTATTCCCATGATAAAAAAATACCATATATGTAGCAGACTGTCAAGTAAAAAAACATGAAAATCAAAGAATCTTCTAGGCAAGTTCTTGTTTGTCAAAACCGCACTTGTCGCAAGCAAAGTGCAGCAAAGGTACTGGCAGCTTTTCGGCAATTGTCGCCCTCAGAAGTTGAAGTTGTTGCTAGCAGTTGTTTGGGACAGTGCGGCAACGGGCCGATGGTGTTGGTGCTGCCAGAAGAGGTTTGGTACAATGGCGTTTGCCCTGAAGAAGTTGCTACAATAACTGAGCAACATTTGCGGGGAGGAAAGCCGGTGGAGAGGATGCTTTACCGCAAGTTTCACGGGCTTTCTAAGTAGTCTATCGCCCGCGTTTAAGAAAATTCTTCCGCCAACAACCGGCGGAGAATTTCGGTGACTTCGGCGCAGACTCGGGCGTCGATTTCTATCGCTTTGCGATCGAGAGTGCTGGAACCGTCTAAAACTTTTTCTGCCCGCAAAGTCATGGCTAAAGTTCTGAGTTTTGCCGGCTTTCCCGCAGCATGAGGCCGTTCGTCAACAAACTGCACTAAAGCCAGATAAACTGTTTCTACGGTTCCCCTGATCGAGCTCTCTCCGAAACCCAATTTTGAGATAATTACTGGAGAAGTGATGAGGCTATCCATCCCCAAAGTTTTAATTGCTTCGTCCGCGTATCGAGCGCTGTCATGTCCCATTGCTCTGACAATGGTTTTTAAGCTGTTCCACTGACATCCTTTCATGCGCGATCGCTGTTCGAGGTGGAAGTGCCATCCTAACATTGAAATCAGCCTGGTCAAGTCATAAGCAGATACGGAATTATTTTGTTTGGCGCTGTTTACTGCTGCAGTTAGCAGCACTTGTTTTTTGCTGCGATCGAATATTTTTGGGTTGGTGAGATAAGGGATTTCGCCGTAATCGCCGCGAAAAGTTAGGTCGTTATTGCCAGTAGTGTTCTTCAGCCACTGTTCTAGTCCTATGCGAGTATCGAAGCGTTTGAACATCGCTGCTAAGGAGTTTGAAGTTGCTATATTTGTACTATAGCTAATCATGTCTTTTGCTAAATCATAAAAGTAAAAATCGTGTTGTTGCCCGTCGCTATCTCTAATAACGCAGTTGTCAATGTCGCAGTTGGGATATTTGGTATTTACTTGACTGACGATATTAAGGAGTGGGATAATTTTAGTGGCACTCCAAAACTCAGCTTTGGTAAGTGCGTTTTTTCCCAGCCACTGCGCCTGAATTTTGCCTCCTACAAAAGTACCAATGCAAACGCAGGCTTGTTTGATGTCTTCGTGGAGAAAATTTAAAGCTTGAGGGTCAATTTGAGGTAGTTCTCCCAGGCTGGGAAAGGCGGCAAGTTTGAGGCGGTTATTGGGTTCGGGAATATAGCTAATTACTTTTAAGCCGTCGGGTTTCTGTTTGAGATAATCGGGATAGTTGGTAATTTCTTTTTGGTAAGGCGAGTTTTGAATGCCCCGGTCTAAAAAGGCTAATTTTTCTGAGTTAGCTGTGGCATCTATTTCGGTTTGGAGGTAGTTTTTGAAGATGCGCGCTCGGTCTTTTGCGAGTTCGAGGGAGGTGAGGTTCATGATAATTGTTGGCAGCTTGTTACGAATAAGTAAATCACTATACTAGGATTTAGGCAAAAAAAACCGGGTTGCTCTGCAAAATTTTGGGTTGGGAAACGAATAATTTATGAAGAAACCGGGTTTCAGACAGTAACTGCGTCCAGGACTATATACCTGAGTGCGGGCCCTGGGATCGAGGTTTTTTGCTACGTACTTGAATGCGTTTGTCGGTTTTTTGTTTCTTAATCCAAGAGACAAATTTATGGAGCTCAGGGTCATTTTTGAGCTTTTCCAGGGTGTTGAGCTCTTGGGCGAGGTGTTTGTTGTCAAATAGAGAGTGAATCTGGCGGTGACAAGCGGAGCAAATGTCGATTGTCGGGCTGGGATCTTCGTTTTTCCGCTTGGTGTTTTGTTTGGGGATGAGGTGATGGGCGGTTAATGCTTCCATTTGTCGATCGCACAATTCGCACTGCATAATTTTCTCAATGCTGCTGCATAGGAGAACTCCTACTTTTAGTTTAGCGCGATCGGCTTTGATTCATGTGAATACAAAAAAACCCCCTAAAAAAGGGGGCATCCAAGCAGAACCTAGGGGTCACAAAATATACAGCAGCAAAAACAAAACAATCCAAATAACATCCACAAAGTGCCAGTAAATCTCAGTCGCTTCGATTCCGAAGTGGTGTTCGCTAGAATAGTGACCTTGGGTGCGCGACCGCCACACCACCCCCACCATCAGCAGCACTCCCAACGTAACGTGCAAGCCGTGAAAAGCAGTCAAAACGTAAAAGCAACTGGCATACAAATTCGTCGTCAAGCCAAACTCTAAATGAGCGTATTCGTAAACCTGACCGCCCAAGAAAACTGCGCCCATAGCAATAGTGACGAGCAGCCAATTTCGCATTCCCGCCGCATCATTCTTTTTGATTGCAGTATCCGCATTGTGAATCACAAAACTGCTAGCAATCAGAATTATCGTATTGATTCCCGGCAGCAATAATTCTCGCGCCGGGGTATCTTCAGGAGGCCACACGGGGGCCATCGCCCGATAAATCAAATACGCCGCAAACATACCGAAAAATATCATGCCTTCAGCGCACAGGAAGACAATTACACCTAACATTCGGTGGTCGGGATGCTCGACACCGTGTGCTTCTACCTCGGCCTCGCGGTGGTAATTCAGGGCTGTTTTTGCCGGATCGATCGCTGGAATTTGCATAATAAATTGCTAGTTGGTAATGGGATGTTGAGGGAAGAAGGAAGAAGGAAGAAGGAAGAAGGAAGAAGGAACAGGGAAGAGGGAAGAGGGAAAAAATTTCTCCCTACATCGCTGGTGTGCTGTTGCTGTCAAAAGTCATTAGTCCAAAGTTCTCATATTGCAAAGAGCAATAACTAATAACTAATGACTAATGACTGATGACTAATAACTACTCGCCATCTTGACTTTCATCAGCAGGAGAATCAACATCTATGTCTGATTCAGGAGCGACCAAAGTTGCAGTTCTACCCAAGAAAGTTGAAGCTTGAGCCTCCGCAATAGGAATACCCTGTTTCTGGGCGTTGCGGGTGGCATTTTCCCTCAACTTGAGCCTGAGACGTTCCCCTGTATTCTGAATTTTTTCCATGCCGTAATCGTAAGGTCCCGTTGCCAATACCGGCACTCCTTCAAAATTTTCGATCGGGGGCGGCGAAGTCGTCATCCATTCCAAACTCAAAGCTTGCCAAGGATTGTCACCTGCTTTCGGGCCGTACCTCCAGCTCCAAATCACATTAATGATAAACGGGATTGTAGACACTGCCAGCATATAAGCACCGACAGTACAAATGACATTAATTGTGGTAAATTTCGGGTCGTACATTGCCACCCGCCGGGGCATTCCTTGCATCCCCAAAGCGTGCATCGGCAGGAAAGTTACAGTAAAGCCAACATAGGTTAAAACAAAGTGAACTCTACCCCAAAATTCATTAATCATCCGCCCCGTCATTTTGGGGAACCAGTGGTAAAAAGCCGCGTAAATTCCAAACACTGAGCCGCCAAACAGCACGTAGTGTAGGTGAGCGACGACAAAATAAGTGTCGTGAACGTGAATGTCGAAAGGTACGGAAGCTACCATGATCCCGGTGATGCCGCCGAGGACAAATGTTGAGATAAAACCCATCCCAAATAGCATGGCGCTGACAAGCCGGAGTTTTCCTCCCCAAATAGTTGCCAACCAGCTAAATATTTTAATCCCAGTTGGTACGGCGATGATCATAGTGGTGATCATAAAAAACATCCGCAGCCAGCCGGGAGTGCCGCTGGTAAACATATGGTGCGCCCACACGATCAAGCCCAAAAAGCTGATCGCGAGACTGGAATATGCGATCGCCAAATAACCAAAAATTGGCTTGCGGGAATGCACCGGCAAAACTTCTGAAATCACCCCGAAAAAGGGCATAATCATAATGTAAACTGCCGGGTGCGAATAAAACCAGAATAAATGCTGGTAGACGATGGGATCGCCGTTGCCGGTCGGGTTAAAAAATGCCGTCCCTGCTAACAAGTCAAACGACAGCAAAATCAAAGCTGCGGCTAACACTGGAGTAGCAATCAAAGTCAGTGCTGAAGTCGCAATCATCGCCCAGCAAAACAAAGGCATTTCATTGAGACTCATGCTCGGAACGCGCATGGTAAAGATGGTAACGGCAAAATTCACCGCCCCCAAAATCGAAGAAGTTCCCAGAATCAAAACGCTGAGAATCCAAATTTCTTCTCCCGCTTGAGCTGTAACTAAGCTCAAAGGCGGATAGGAAGTCCAACCCGCCTGCGGAGCTCCTACCAAAAAACTGCTCAACAGCAACACGCCGCCTGCGGGAATTAGCCAAAAGGCAACGGCATTCAGCCTGGGAAATGCCATGTCTTTTGCCCCAATCATTAAGGGGATCAAAAAGTTAGCAAATCCGGCTCCGGCGGGTACGATCCACAGGAAGATCATCACTGTGGCGTGAACAGTAAATAAACTGTTGTAGAGTTCGGGGGTGACAAAATCGGCGTCGGGGGTGGCGAGTTCTGTTCGCACCAAAGTTGCCATGACGCCGCCGATTAGATAGAAAATAAATGTTGTGACTAGGTATTGAATACCGATGACTTTGTGGTCGGTATTAAAAGTGAAGTAGTCGCGCCAATGTCTATCGGCGGGCGCTGTTCCGCGAGCCTCAGTGTTGGCACTTTCTTGGAACTGTGCTTGTGTCATAGTTATTAGTCATTAGTTATTAGTCATTAGTTATTGGCTGAGGATCGAAGATCCAGTGCCAGGAACTAATGACTATTTTTAGTGATGAGTTGGGTGAAGTTGTTCTAGGGTTTCGGAATTAATTTTTATTTCCCTGACGTAGGGAGCCAAAAATTCACCGTCTGACAATTCCCCAGGATTGGCTGCAACTGCTTGCTCTAAGTTTTGACTGCTAGCAACTTGCTGGCTTTGCAGCCAACTGTCGAATTCTTCGGGCGTGTGAACGACTGCTAAAGCTTTCATCGCTCCGTGATAAGCGCCGCACAATTCAGCACAAACAACGCGGTATTCGCCGGTTTTAGTTGCTGTAAATCTCAGTTCGCTCGGCCGCCCGGGAATTGCATCTTGTTTGAGGCGAAATTCCGGCAGCCAAAATGCGTGCAGCACGTCTTGGGCTGAGATATTTAGCTGTACGTCGCGGTTTGCTGGCATATGCAGTTCGCCGGAACTAACGCCGCTTTCTGGATAGCTAAAAATCCAGGCGTACTGCAAACCCATGACATTTACAACTAAATCTGCTGGTTTGTCTTCATTTTCTGGGGAAGCGCCTACGCCTAAAGCAAGGAATTTTTGAGACGGAATTTGAGGGGCGTTTTGGGGCGTATCTGAGAGTGTGGCTGCGATCGCACTTCCCCGCATTTTAGAGTGCGCTTGCATGGTGCCGTGGTCGTGATTGCCCATCGGATCGAGGCCTCCCATTGAGTTGTAAATCTCAAAACTGTAGACTCCGATTCCTAAAATAATCACCGCCGGCACGGCTGTCCAAAGAATTTCTAAGGGAAAGTTGTCATGCCAAGGCGGCCCGTCTGTGTTGTCTCCTTGACGGCGGCGATATCTAATTGCAGCATAGATCAGCACTCCCTGGACCATGATAAATAATCCAGTGGAAATGGTCATCATTGTATTGAAGAGTGCGTCGATCTCGGATGCTTCATCAGAGGCGGCGATCGGCAGTAAACCGTGATTCTGCCCGTACCAGAGACTGATCAGAGTCACTCCGATGCCGGCGAGCATAGTGAGGATAGAACTTGGAATCTTCACGCTGGTACTTCTTAATAGCGACACTTCTTCGCTTGAAAAATGAAGGAAGCGCCTCTGGGTTATCAATTTTTAATTGTAAATGGTATTTTTAGTAAAATGTCTATCTTAAGGGTTACTTAAGGCTTAGTATGTTTGAGCGAGCGCCCGCGCGCATAAAAAATACGTCTTTTGTACCTTGACAAAAATGATTAAAAATGGTATATAATCGCTTTGTTTGGCTGCTAAATTTGAGATTGTTTCTCAAACACCATCAAATGCTGCTGAGGTAACATATCTTTTGTCTCTTTCCATACTAAACCGACGGCTGCCATTTCTTTTTTAACCTGCTTCTGCGTCATTTTGTGCAAACCTTTAATGGGAATCAGGGGGTTTTCGCCCCGATACTCGATCGATACCGTGCGGCCCCCCGGTTTGAGTGCTTTCACAATTCCTTGCATCATTTCTCTGGGATATGCAAATTCGTGATAAGCATCGACCATCACAACTAAATCCACGCTGTTTTCCGGCAAATTCGGATTGTCGATATTTCCCAAAACTGGCTCAACGTTAGCGATATTTTTTTCTTGTTTATTCAATTCCAGAAAATTAATCATTTCCGGCTGCACGTCAACTGCTAAAACTTTTCCTTGTGGAACTAAGGGAGCGATGCGAAAGCTAATATATCCCGTTCCCGCTCCAATGTCTGCTACAATATCGGTTGGTTTTAAATCGAGATTGTTGACTAATCGAGCTGATTTTTCTTCCATGCCGCGAGACGGTCTTTCCAGCCAACCAGCGCCTTGATATCCCATGACTTGGGCAATTTCTCGACCCATGTAAAATTTGCCGATTCCGTCGGGATTGTGGACGGTTCGCTGCTGATAAATTGGGTCGCCATTTGCGGTTTTACTTGCTGCTGCACAGGCATTGAGCGGCAACAGGCAAATAATTGTCAGGATTATTACTGTTAATGGTTTAAGGAATTGTGCGGTTTTTTTCACGATATTTTTGATTTTGTGTTTAAATTTATTTCTCGTTTCCTGGCTCTGCCTGGGAACGCAGATGCTTTGGCTCTGCCTCGGTAATATCCAGAAGAGTTCAAAACTTAATTGACAGCGGATTCTAACAATCTGATTGTACCATAATTTGCGTCGATTTCGACTTGTTTGCCGATCGGCAAAGTGAACTTATCCCGGATGTGTCCCACCATTGAACCGTACCAGGCGGGAATCTTCAAGGGGCGTATGTGGTCTGACAAGACTTGAGGTAAGGTTAGGGACTCTTGGGGTTTTTCAGCTTCGCACTTGGTACACTGTCCGAAAATAAAACCGGATATTCGATCGAGAATACCCGCTAATTTGAGCTGCGTCAACATTCGATCGATTCGATAAACTTCTTCGCCCACTTCCTCGACAAACAAAATACTGTTTTCCCAGGTCGGTAAATATCCAGAACCCACCATTGCTGCTATTACTGATAAATTGCCGCCGATTAGTTTTCCCCTAGCTGTTCCGCGCCAGATTGTTTCTACTTGCAAGCTTTGGGAGTTTTGCAGCGTAACCGAACCTCCGTCAAACAAAACTTTCTTGACGCAATCTACTGTAAAGGGACTCCAATTTGACACACCTAACGGGCCGTGGAAAGTAACAATATTAGTTTTAGCATAAATCGCCAATAACAGCGCAGTAATATCGCTGAATCCCATAATAATTTTGGGATTGTTGCGGATAATATTGTAATCTAGGAGCGGCAATATCCGACCGCAGCCCCAGCCGCCCATCCCGGTAAAAATAGCTCGCACTGAGTCATCGGCAAAGGCTGCGTTGACATCGGCGGCGCGATCGGCATCCTTGCCTGCTAAATAGCCGTAGCGGTCGTAAAAATGCTCTCCCAATTTAACTTTTAAACCCAGGTTATCCAGAACTTTAAAAAATGGCTGCACTTCTTTTTGGTAGTTGAAAGCGGCAGGATTGATTAAAGCTACAGTATCGCCGACTTGCAGGCGGCGCGGCTCGATCGCACTTTGCGAAGATAGGTTAGTTTGGGCGATCCTCTTCGAGGGCTTCGCTAACGGCAAAAGCTGAGTACCAATAGCAGTCAGCCCAAAAGTTCTGAGCAGATAGCGGCGGCGGAGAGTCATAGCTGTTAGGTAACTTTTGCTATAATTGTATAGCAAAATTTCTGTCAGATCAGTTTTAAATTGCGAGTTTCCAATGAAAACCGACACTAAAATCTCAGCTAAAAAATCTTGGGCAAAAGCTTTAGCCCGTCCTGCTGCGGAGTTTCCGCTGACTCAGCTATTGGTTAAAAGCGGTAAAATTCCCGCAGGATTGCGCGGCACTCTCTACCGCAACGGGCCCGCACGTTTGGAACGCGGCGGCATGAATGCGGGACACTGGTTTGATGGCGACGGTGCAATTTTGGCAGTACATTTTACCGATGCCGGTGCTGCTGCTGTTTATCGCTACGTGCAGACAGCGGGATATCAAGCTGAGGAAAAATCTGATAAATTTCTATACTCTAATTACGGCATGACAGCACCGGGTCCAGTGTGGTTACGGTGGACTAAATCTGTTAAAAATGCTGCCAATACTTCAGTTTTAGCTTTGCCAGATCGCCTTTTAGCTTTGTGGGAAGGCGGCTGGCCTCACAGCCTCGATTTGCAAACTCTGGAAACTCAGGGAACGGACGATTTAGGAAGTTTAGAGAGTGGATCTTCTTATTCCGCTCACTACAAGCGCGACCCGATTACTGGCAATATTTTTAACTTTGGAACTACACCGGGTGCCAGTACAAAGTTGCATCTGTATAAAAGCGATCCTACAGGCAAAATTGTGCAACAAGCAACTGTTGCTTTAGAGGGACTTCCCTTGATCCACGATTTTGTTATGGCGGGAAAGTATCTAATATTTTTTGTGCCGCCAGTACGAGCAAAACTTTTGCCAATGTTAGCTGGAATTAGCAGTTACAGCGACTCTTTGGAATGGAAACCCGAGTTAGGAACGCAGATATTAGTGGTTGACTCGGAAACTCTATCTTTAGTTAGTCGCGGCGAAACCGAACCTTGGTATCAGTGGCATTTTGCTAACGGTTTTGTCAAAGAAGATGGTTCGGTGGCGGTTGATTTTGTGCGCTTGGCTGACTTTCAAACTAATCAGCGGCTGAAAGAAGTAGCGGCGGGTAAAACCCGCACTGATGCGGAGGGGACTCTGTGGCGGGTGTGTCTAAATCCTCAAACTGGCAAAGTGACAACAACAGAAGAATTGCTGGATCAACCTTGCGAATTTCCGATGGTACCTGCTGCCGAAATAGGGCAAGAGTCGCGGTATATTTATCTGGCAATGTATCGGCCTGACGTTGATATTGTACCGGAACGTTATGGCGCGATCGCCCGTTTTGACACGCAAAGCCGCCATCTCACAATTGCCGACTGTGGCGAAAATCGCTATCCCGCAGAGCCCATCTACGTTCCAGATATTTACTCAGACAAAGGTTGGATTTTGACAGTTGTTTACGACGGCAATTCTGACAGCAGCGAAGTCTGGATATTTGACAGCGACCGACTTTCCCGCGAACCTGTTTGCCAGCTAGAATTGCCCGGTGTCATACCTTTGGGCTTTCACGGCACTTGGAAATCCGCCGTATGAGAATTGTGTAAAGAAGTGTTGCGGAAGATTTATTAAAAATTGTTGCCGCTTTAACTTCTAGTTGTTAAGGTGTGTGTAGATAGGAAATTCTCATATCTAGGAGGTGTGGAATTGATAATCTGCATTGCTCAATTATCCTGTGCCAATTCGCGCGAATCCCCGGCGATTGTAAGTCGCGGCTGCACAGGATATCGTCTGCCTCTGCGGACTAAAAAAAGAGGGGTAATTAAGCCCAAACGAATAACCAATCCAGGCGAATATTCCCGGCGAATAAATTCGCGGCTACACAGGCAAAGTCCGCCGACGCGGACTGAAGAAAACCAATCCCGGCGAATAAATTCGCGGCTGCACAGGCAAAGTCCGCCGACGCTAACTGAAGAAATAGCGGTACTAAAGCCAGCTTTGGCATGATTCCCGACTAGGTTTTCTCATCTCACGTTTGTCTGCTTGCATGAGGTTAAGTGACCCGATATTTGACTGATTCCTGGCAAACTAAAAGTTTAGTTCAACTCACGCGCACGTTAGCGATTCAACAGTTTTTGGTTTTGAGTTAACCCCACAAGTAAATGAGGTCTATCGAAAAAAGATAGCCTTTCCCAAAATTATGGATTATGAGTTGTTACCGCCAAAATATTCAACTCATAACTGATAATTCACAACTCACAACTCATAACTCCGTGCAGCGGTGAGCATCTACCAAAAGGTTTAATCTATGCAACTTCAAGGAAAAACAGCTCTTGTTACAGGAGCTTCGCGCGGAATTGGGCGAGCGATCGCCCTGGAATTAGGGCGACAAGGAGTCAAACGTTTGGTGATTGTGGCGCGCAACCGCAAGCAATTAATTGAACTGGCAGAGGAAATCGATGTTTTTGGCACAGAAATAGTGCCGTTAGCTTTGGATTTAACTCAGTCAGTAGCGGTGAATATTGCGATCGCCCAAGCTTGGCGAGATTGCGGCCCGATTCACCTGCTAGTCAACTGTGCGGGCGTCGCGCACCAAGCATCATTCTTGCGTTCGCCGCTGCCATTAATCGAGTCAGAAATCGCCTTAAATTTGCTCGGAACCTACACAATTACCCGCTTGATAGCTCGGCGAATGGCGGCTCAAAAAGAGGGAACAATCGTCAATGTTTCGAGCTTGATGGGAAAAATTGCCGCTCCGACAATGGCGACTTATTCTGCTACCAAATTTGCCATTTTGGGATTCACCCAAGCTTTGCGCAGCGAGTTAAGTCAGTACAATGTTCGAGTCACAGCTTTGCTGCCATCCCTAACAGATACGGACATGGTGCGAGACTTGGAGCAATTCCGGTGGGTAGTGCCCACAACTCCCGAAAAAGTTGCCCTGGCACTTGTCGCGGGATTGCAGAAAGATGCGCCGGAAATCTTGGTAGGATGGCAAAGTCATCTAGCAGTTTGGTGTCACCGAATTGCTCCTTGGTTGTTGGATTTTGTGTTGCGGATGGCGACTCCACAACTTCGGGATAAAGCGCGGGGCCGTAAATTGCGGGAGGCTTGAGCTAGCGGGCGATAAACTAATGTAGGGTGCGCCTGAAGCACCTTACTCGGCGGTTGAAACCTATCCTAGACAAACTCTCGTCCACTCCTAAGCTGTCGCGCATTTAAATTGCATATTCGAGGCGGGCGGGACGCCCACCCCACTCATTGTTTGATTGTTTTTTGACAGACAATTTAAATGCCGCAACAGCTTAGTGGACTAAGAAATACAGAGGGTACGCATTGCGCACCTTACTGCTACTAATGTTTGTAGTGAGGACTAGAGTCCTCACTACAAACCAATTTAATTGTGGCTGTTCGATAGTCCTGGACGCACGGGTGGCGAGAAACCGGGTTTGATGGACGATCGGACTTTGTTGCAGGTCGCAGATTCAATAAAAAACCAGGTTTCTGTCGGAGTGCGTAACTCCTTAGTCTGTTATAATTGACATCTTGCACCATTCTCAAGAACAGGCAAGATGCCTGTGAAGCGAAGAGTGAATTTTCTTGTGGAACAGGCATCTTGCCTGTTCATAAAAAGCTTATTAAGAATGCTGCAACATCTCAGTTATAATTGATAATATTTAGAATTATATTGAATTATCAAAAATGAGCAATAAAAAATCATTCCTAAATTATAAAGGTAGCCAAAAACAAAAATCCTCTCTCCCTCGAAATCCTCTGGTTGAATTTGCCTCAAGTTGGCGGATAGCTTGGGGCAAAACAGACGGGATAGAAGATAATACAGCGTGGCGAGAAGGTCAAATCGCTATTATTTGCTCAAACCCAAACACTCAAATAATTCTAAGTCCCTCCGAAAAATTTGCAGTTGTCGGCGATATTTGGCTGAGCAACCGATTAGAATTGCTGGAAAGAGTGGGGATTTCTGCGTCGGGTTGGCAGGGGTGCGATCGCCAATTAGTCGCTCAACTGTGGGAACGCTGGGGCGTTGAATGTTTGCCGCTGCTGGCGGGTATGTTCGCGTTCGCGGTTTGGGACAGAGAAGGGCAAGTTTTGCGGCTGGCGCGCGATCGCACGGGTGCGCGCACTCTTTACTACACTGATGTTGGCGCGACTCGCTGGATTGCTCCTCAACAAAGGGCGATCGCACCATACCATTCAAGGGCGATCGACCTGACAGCGCTGCGAGATTACCTCTGCTGCTCCTTCGTTCCGGGCGATCGTACCCTCTGGCAGCAAGTGCGAGAACTGCGCCCAGGAACCGTTTTGAGCTTCCCTGACGAGACGATTTCCGCTTACTGGGAACTCCGAGAACAAGTTGCCGAAGCCGAACAATCTTTAGAATGGCATGGCGCGAGATTGCGCTCTCTTTTAGATGAAATTGTCCGAGAATATTTGCCTGCAAATCAACCTGTAGGCGTCTTTCTTTCCGGCGGGTTAGACTCTAGCTGCATCGCTGCTTTAGCTGCTAAATTTCACGAGCGACCAGTTCACACTTACTCAATTCATTTTGGTGAAGAATGCGCCAACGAATTAGAGTTTTCCAGTTTAGTTGCCCAACACTGCCAAACTCAACACCACATTTTAGAAATTAGCTTTCGGGATATGTGGGAAAAGTTGCCAGAAACCATGGCCTATTTAGACGATCCGATCGGCGACCCGCTGACAGTGCCCAACTTGCTCTTAGCAAGAATGGCGCGAGAATCTGTTGAAGTTGTCCTCAACGGCGAAGGCGGCGACCCCTGTTTTGGCGGGCCGAAAAATCAACCGATGCTAATTAATAGCTTGTACAATTCTGTCACTAATTTGGATTCGCTGCCAGCGTATTTAATCTCTTTTCAAAAGTGCGCGGCTGATTTGCCGAAACTGTTAAAACCGGAGATTTTGGCTGCGATGCAAGCAGAACCTTCGGTATTTAGTGCGGATTTGAATGCCAGCGGCAATTATCTCAATCGATTAATGGCATTAAATATTAAATTTAAGGGAGCAGACCAGATTTTGACCAAAGTGAACAACTTGACTCAAGCTGCTGACTTGCACGGGCGATCGCCTCTTTTCGACCAGCGAATAGTTGACTTGAGCATGAGTATTCCACCGGAATACAAACTATCGGGAGTTGTGGAAAAAGCTGTTTTAAAACAAGCGGTTGCAAACCTTCTGCCCGCTCAAATTTTAGACAGGCCCAAAAGCGGGATGCTGGTTCCCGTACAGTTGGGATTTAAGAAGTTTTGGCAGCGAGAGGCTAAGGGTTTGCTGCTGTCGAAAAAAGCTGCGATCGCTCCTTATTTCAACCAATCTGCGATCGGTCAATGGTTAGACTATGAAGGAGATACCTGGGGGCGTTACGGCGTTAAGCTGTGGCTGTTGACGAGTTTAGAAATTTGGCTGCAAGCTAATAAGTAATACCATGTCCGATCGATTGACCAGGATTCTTGTAGATACTGTCTTGAACTGTCAAGGGGTAGCAAGTAAATAATTGGGGTCGAAAGGCTTTTGAGATTTTAAAATCCCAAAAGCCAAATGCACTAACTTCCGCATCAAAGCACCAATCACCTGCATTTTGACCTTTCCACGACCCAATAATCGCACAGCGAGTAGCTTTGAGTAAAGGGTTGTGACGCATCGCCACTACCTCCGGCAAATACAACGCCTTTCGTAGTCGCACATTGCCGGTACAAGACAAACGAGTTTTGCCTTTAACCGAAGTCCCAGAACTCCGTTCGCAGGGTGTTAAACCCGCATAAGCCGCTAATTGACGGGCATTGTTGTAATCGGAAACATCACGAATTTCAGCTAACAATACGGATGCTGTCACATCACCAATTCCAGGAATTGAGGTCAAGAGGTCACGCTGTTGTTTTAAATGTGGGTGCTGGTCAAAATGGTCACTCATGTGTTTTTTAATGAGTTTTTGTTGCTTTTTTAGATACTCCAAATGTGCCAGTGTAAGACCGGCAACAGTTGGCGTAGCTGTTTCCAGACGGTTCGGCTCTTGAGTAGTCATTTCAATCACAGATTCGAGCCGTTGCAACAAGGCTTCTAATTCTTTGACTTCGGGCGCAGTTGGTGTCCGTAGAGATGGTTTCATCGCTGCACAAAAACGAGCAATCAATGCCGCATCTACGGAGTCAGTTTTAGTTCGTAGGAGTTCGCTTTTAGCAAACCCTTTAAGCCGGGTCGGATTAACGATACTAACAAAAAATCCAGCCCCATAAAGGAATTCTGCTAAGGCTTCTCCATAGATGCTAGTAGCTTCCAGGCAAGCATGGAGTTCGACTACACTTTGTTGTTGAAGCCAGTTATGTAAACTCTCGAACCCTTGAATATTGTTAGTGAATCTTTTTGGTTTAGTTGCACGACTTCCTTTCAGCAATCAGACATGAAAGTCTCTTTTACTGATGTCTATAGCCTTTCGAGCTCTCATATGAGGTACTCATGGGCATAGGGCATAGGGCATAGGGTATAGGGCATAGGGCATAGGGCATACCTCACTTTTTTGAGAACCGCTATATACCTAAGACTGTTGATGTCATTTTTAGCTCCCGATGTACTCCGATTTTATGAAAGAACGTGACAGGCAATTGAATACTAACCTTGTTAATGCAGGCTTTCAAGGGCGGTGCCGAGAGCCTCAGATACCGCCTGTGTTTAGTGTGCGCCTGTCATCAGTAATGTCCGCCGATCTACGCAACAGACTTATTCCGTCTAAGGGGCGGGCCAACTTCACCGATTGCTGATGTCCTATAGCTAGCACTTTCGCCTGTTACAGAACCTTTTTTACAAAACTTTCCTTGTTTCTTTAGATTCGCTTTGCTTGTCGGCTCCATCGCCTGATTGTCGGCTCGATAGACTGATTATCGGTACGATCGCCCACTTATCGGTACGCTCGACCACTTATCGGCTCGATCGACTGATTTTCGGCTCAATCGCCTGATTTTCGGCTCAATCGCCTGATTGTCGGTACGATCTAATCAATGACGTGGCGATCGACTGACTCACTCTTTTAAGATACAAGGGGCGGGTTTTACCAACCATATTTGAGGCTGAAAAACAATCTATAAAAACCCGCCCCGACGATGACCTGTAGGGGCGGGTTTTACCAACTATCTTTGAGGCTGACAAACAATCTATATAAACCCGCCCCCACCCAACCAATAACCCTCAACCAAAATTCAACGGATCGACATCAATAATTAAACTAACAGAACGCGGCGTACGATCGCGCAATCCGATCAAATCCGACAAATCCACCGACTCATCCAAAGGCAACTTCAGCAAAATCTGCCACCGATAGCGATTTGCCACCCGCATAATCACCGCAGGTGCAGGCCCCAACAACTCACACCCCGGTACAGACAATCGCTCAATATACTCCTGACAAACAGACGCCAATTGTACCGCCGTCACCGCCACTTCCGTCGCATCTGCACTGCTCAATCGCAACAAAATCAGCCGCCCCGAAGGAGGATAATTCAGCGCTGCTCTTTCTGCTAATTCTGTTTCCACAAAACCTGTATATTCGTGCCGCCTAACTGCTTGAATAACCCGGTGTTCTGGAGTGTAAGTTTGAATAATTACCCGCCCCGGATCGTCGCCTCTGCCCGCACGGCCCGCGACTTGAGTTAATGTTTGAAAAGCTCGTTCGCTGGCCCGATAATCGGATAAGTTCAGCAACCCGTCAGCAGACACAACTCCCACCAATGTTACTCCAGCTAAATCTAACCCTTTCGTCAGCATTTGCGTACCCAACAAAATGTCAGCTTCCCCATTGGCAAATTGCGTTAACAATCTGCGGTGGTCGCCCTTATTTCTAGTCGTATCGCTGTCAAACCGAATTGCCCGCAGTTCTGGAAATAATCTCGTTAATTCCTGTTCGACTCGCTGAGTGCCACTACCAAAGTTTTTGAAGTAAGGAGAACTGCATTCCGGGCAGTTTTGGGGGTGCCGTTCCGTGTGGTTGCAGTAGTGACACCGCAACACTTCTGCGGTTCCTTCACCGACGTGGTGATAAGACAGAGAAACATCGCAATTCGGGCATTCCATCACATACCCGCAACTCCGACAAGAGACAAAGGTACTGTGTCCTCTTCTGTGAATAAATAGAATACCTTGCTGTTGTCTTGCTCGCAATTGTTCCAGGGCGTTTTGCAGGGAAGCACTGAAAATTGAGCGGTTTCCTTGCCGCAATTCTTGGCGCATATCGACTATTTCCACAGGCGGCATCGGGCGCGAATAAATGCGATCGGGCAATGATAAATAATGGATATTTGGTAACGAGCAATAATCTCGGCGCGTCCCCACAAAAGTCTCTAAAGCTGGCGTTGCGGAACCTAAAATTAAGGGACAATTTTCTAATTCGGCGCGCCATTTGGCAACGGTGCGGGCGTGGTAGCAGGGGATTGGGTCGTCTTGTTTGAAGCTGCTGTCGTGTTCTTCATCGAGGATAATTAAGCCGAGGTGAGGTAAAGGCGCAAAAATGGCCGATCGCGTGCCGATGACAATTTGCGGGGTTCCAGTCAGCATCTGACGCCATGTATCGTAACGTTCGCCGTCGGATAGGGCGCTGTGGTACACGCAAATTTGCTCGCCAAAACGGTTTCGGAATCGATCGGTAAGTTGTGGTGTTAAACCGATTTCGGGAACGAGTACGAGGGCGGATTTGCCGCTGGCTAAGATGGGGGCGATCGCCTGCAAATACACTTCGGTTTTCCCGGAACCTGTAACGCCGTGCAGCAGCACTTGACGGAATCCCGAAAAAGTGTTAATAAACGCTAAAGCTTCAGCCTGAAAATGATTTAAAGCTTTCGGTGAATCGGGCAACCGAGCAATTCCGCGGTCGCCCCTGAGCACTTCCCTTTGATCGATAACAACGCTACCTTTTTGCTCCAAAGCTTTGACAACCGAAGAACTCGCACTGCACTTTTTCAGCAAATCGTTCAGCCACATTTCACCGCCCTCGCGCCGCAAAACTTCCAATACTTCTTGTTGCCGCTTGGTTAAATCTGTGACAAATGCACTAGCAATTAATGTCACTGCAGGTTTAAGTTGTGGTTTGGGAGGATGGGGAGGTTCTAAATAACTTTCTACCCAACCCCGTTTCAATAAATCTCGCAATCCCCGATAACTTCCCTTGACTTGTCGCTGGAGGTATTGCCAAGTGTAATCGCAGTTTTTTTGAGCTTGCAGCAATTGCAAAATTTGAGTAGCGGCGGGATTGAGAAATGTTTCGGCATTCGGAGAAATTGCGTCCTTAATTAAGCGAATTCGGCGCACGGAACGCCTTAACAAACCGGGCGGCAGCGAGGCTCTAATTACTTGAATTAAAGGTGTGCAATAATAGGTGGCAATGCGATCGAGCAATTCCCAGTAATTAGGCGGGAAAAAACCCGCACTGACCACATCTACGACATCTTTAACCCTTGTCGGATCTAAGTCGGGCCGCAGTTGAGAAATGAACCGAATCGCGATCGCCCCTACCTGTTGATTGCCAAAGGGTACACTCAAAATATCCCCTGGTTGCACGGTAAGTTCCGCAGGTAAACGATAAGTCAATAATTTGTTTTCCTCCCCAGGGGAGTCCCCCGCAACCCTGAAAGGAGAGTCCACCAATACCTCGATCCACTCTGCCCCCAGGGTGGGGCGCTGTGGCGGTTCGCTGCTGCCGTAGGATGCCCCGGGCTCTGCCGCTACAGGGGTTGACAAACCAAAAGTGACAGTAGACATAGGGTTGCACATCAAACTAGGAGGAGCAGCGGTCAAAGGGAGTTTTCATTATCCCTCAGTTTAGCTCGATCGATCGCTCTTAGCTGCGGGAATTGGCGATCGGAATCTCGATCGCCAATTCAGTCCCTTCTCCAATTGCGGATATGCACTCCAACCTCCCGCCGTGTTTGTCCACAACAATTTGATAGCTAATTGACAGTCCCAAACCCGTCCCGTGACCGACTGGTTTGGTCGTGAAAAACGGATTGAATATTTTACCTTTTACAGTTTCATTCATTCCCAGACCATTATCTTTAATGCTAATTCTTACCCAATTTCCGGAAATTATAGAAGTAGTAATTTCCATCTGGCTGGGGTTGGCTTCTCTCTCGCCTAGGTCACACTTTTTGTCTCGCTCCCGCAGGGCATCAACAGCATTATTAATGATGTTCATAAATACCTGATTTAATTGCCCCGCATAACATTCAATATTCGGCAACTTTCCATAATTTTTAACAATTTTTATAGCCGGATAACCGGGTTTTTCATTAGTTAAATTCTGCAAAATTAATAAGGTGCTGTCAATTCCTTCGTGAATGTTAACTGGTTTCTTTTCGGCTTCATCTACCCGCGCAAAGTTGCGTAAAGTCAGCACAATTTCGCGGATGCGATCGGAGCCAACTTTCATTGATGAAAGAGTTTTCAACAAATCTTCGCGCAGAAAGTCGAGGTCAATTTTTTCAATAAAAGCTTCAATCTCTGCATCTGTTTCGGGATACCGCTCCTGGTACATTGCCAGCAATTTTAAAAGGTCGGCAGTGTAGTCATTGACATAGGTAATATTGCCGTAGATGAAGTTGACGGGATTGTTGATTTCGTGGGCGATACCAGCTACCAAAATTCCCAAAGCCGACATTTTTTCGGCTTCAATCAATTTGAGCTGCATTGTTTGCTGGTTTTCCAGAGCTTTTTCTAGTGTAGACATTCTTGCTTTTAAAAGATTTTCGGAATCTCTAAATTCCTCAGTGACACTTTTTAGCAAATATTCTTTTTTTTGATTAAGGGCTTCTAATTGGCTGCGTTCGGTTTCCGAAGTTTCGAGTTTTTCCCGCAGCATACGATTTTCCTTTTCCAGCTCTTTGATTATGTTTTCCCAGTCTGTTAGTTCCATCGGCTATTATTTTGCACCTACAAATAGTGTAAGAACAGTTTTATTACTAAATTTATTGGCACCCTTTACCTAGTTAGAATTTCGTCGCACATCGCCTAGGCAATTTTGTCCGAAAAATTCAACACTTCTTTTATTTTAGTCTGTCTAAAAATCTTATCTAATATAGATTCAAAATGTCAAGATATTAATAACAACTCTGGTGAAAACCGCTCGCCACTTTTATTACCCGCACTCGCATTTGCGGGGTTTTCATCCGATTTTTGATAAATAAGCAGGGCGATCGCAAACTTATAAAGCCGGGCCCAGCGCTAAAAATTGCCCGATTCAGACAACATTGGTACAAAACCCGCCGGCAATCCAAAGCGAAAATATTAAATGTGACCGAGTGAGGGTGGGAGATGGGAAAAGTACGATCGACTGGGCGCGCGATCGGGCAAGCAATCTCAAGTACCAAGCCAATTGGGCTCTCCCAGAACGCAATCACACCATACCATTGCTGAGAAATCTCGCTCCAATGTGTCGATCGTACTTACATACCCGCACCATTTTGTGCTAAGAACTACTACTTGTGACCACATTGACACAGAAGTTTATATTTGGAGAGTAATTGATGTCAGGTAGCGAAGTTCGTGCAGACTTTTGGATGAGCGAGTACATTACCCCTTGGGATATTTACGTTCACGGCATCATCGGCGTGCTCGCTTACAAAAAAACAGCCTATCAAGAAATGTACGTAGTTCAGACCGGTACCTACGGCAAAGGCTTAGTTTTGGACGGCAAATGGCAATCTTGTACAGGCGACGAGTTTCTCTACCACGAACCCCTGGTGCACCCAGCGATGATTGGTCACGGTTCCCCCAAAAAAGTGCTCGTTCTCGGCGGCGGAGAAGGAGCTACAATTAGAGAAGTGCTGCGCTGGAAAACAGTTGAAAAAGTCGTGATGATCGATATTGACGGCGAAGTAGTAGAAGCTTGCCGCGAACACCTCCCAGAAATGCACCAAAACGCCTTTGACGACCCCCGCTGCGAAGTAGTAATCGGCGATGCTTTAGACTATTTAGACAAAACAGACAAAGATTGGGATATAGTCATTTCTGACTTGTCCGATCCCATAGAAGAAGGTCCATCTTTCCAGTTGTTTACCAAGGAGTATTTTGAGAAAGTTCGCAGCGTAATGTCGCCTAACGGATATTTCGTAGTGCAAGCAGGGCCAGTTTCTCCGGCCGAAATGAAAATGCACGCTCGCATTGTCAATACCCTGAAATCGGTTTTCCCCAACGTTCAATCCTGTACCAGCTTTATTTCCACTTACGGAGCTCCTTGGGGTTTTGCCATAGCTTCAACTCAAGAAATAAATAC
The DNA here is from genome assembly GCF_036702495.1 of Microcoleus sp. C2D2. NCBI lineage: Bacteria > Bacillati > Cyanobacteriota > Cyanophyceae > Oscillatoriales > Microcoleaceae > Microcoleus > Microcoleus sp. C2D2. The sequence continues at coordinate 60,305 of NZ_JAUBTO010000022.1, forward strand.
GCGGCCAGAACCCGAAGCTACTGACAAATTACTCGCCGAGAAAACAACTGGCGGGTTGCGGATGTTGGACGGGATTACACTGTTGGGGTTGATGCAAGTTCCCGGCCACTTGCGGCAGGTAATCGCTGCTGAAACCGAAGTTTACACTATGGCAGCACCGCCTAAATTTTTCGGGAAAGGCTCTGTCAGTCAGTGAAGTTAAATTGAAAGAGAAAACTCGTTTGGAGTAACTGAGATGAGCAATTTAATCCGCATAGTCGCTGCAATTTTTCTTCCCCCTCTGGGCGTATTTTTGACTGTAGGCATCGGCACTGATTTTTGGATCAACCTGGTTCTCACGTTTTTGGGCTTTATTCCCGGCATCATTCACGCTGTTTGGGTGATTGCCAAGCACGATCGAGTTTAACTTGAGGGCCAATCCAGTTTTTGGATAAAAAACAGGCCAGAGAAAATAAAATTTCTTTTGCCTGTTTTCACCAATTAATCCGTATTAAATCTGCGTTCATCCGCGTTCATCCGCCGACCTCTGCGGTTAAAAATAAAAAAATCTAATTCATCTCAGAATTAGATTGCACCTCAATTTCTTCACAAACCAACTCAGCAATTTTTTTCGCCGCCCCCGATTCTCCTCGAACCGCACGCAAACGATCGCCCATTTTTGCTAATTTATCAGGATAACTCAAATAGTCGATCGCCAATTGAGCCACAGCATCCGGTTCCAGCTTCCCAATTAACTCCGGCACAATCTCCTCCCCTGCCCAAATATTCGGCCAAGCATAAAGCTTTCCCTTTCCCAATTGCCAGATTAGCCAATTAATCGCCGTAGCAAAAACTGAACCCACTAACGGCAAATTTGCCAGCAATCCCGGCAATCCGTCCCAAGCTTTCATCGCATCCAATTGCTGCGTCGGAATCAAAACAATCATCGGTACAGCTAACGAACCCAATTCGGCAGTATTCGCTCCCACAGTAGTTAAACACAGGCTGCATTCTGATAGCAAATCGTAGGCGGGCGTCTCGGTCCAAAGTTCTACTTGCAACTTATTTGCTGTCTGCAAAAACGGCCGTTCTGTTAAATGAAGTTCCGCGCTGGCGTTCTCAAATAAATGCAGGCAAGGATTTTGTTTGGGGTCGGCAAAACCTGCTAGAGTTTGCACATCTAAAGTAGGAGCAACGGGAATTACAAAGCGAGTTTGAGGGCGGATGCGATGGATTGATTGGGCGATCGACAAACATAACGGTACACCTAAAGCTAATTTGGCGGCTTTAGAACCGGGCAACAATCCAATTAATTCTATTTTTGTACGAGACTCGGACTCTGGATATGCGTTTCCAGGCTCATCCTGGGAACGAGCAACTTCCGCGATCAAATCTCCCACAACTGTAAATTTATTAGCATATTTTTGGGGAACTTTGGCAAAAACTTCAGGTTTCATCGCCGCAAATTTATCAATCCAGCGATACCACCGCGCGTCCCATTCAGCATAAATAACAGTGCGATATTTTAGCCTTTTTCCAATCACAACTGTAAAAAATTGATCGCCGCCTAAAAACAAAACAACTCCTGTTTCGTGCCAATCCCAATTTTCAGCAGTTTTGCCCGATAATAAGAATGGAAAAAAATGCTCCTGCGCCTGCACTCTGTCCACTTCTGGGTAGGAACGGGCGATTTGTGCTTCTTTCCCGGTGGCGTGCGGACAGGGGGACAGCACCACAGAGATTCGCGCTTGAGTGCCCGCGTTCCGCAATTTCTCGCGCAAAGCTTGCACGGCGGGACGCACCCAAGTTGCCAATTCTCCGGGGCCGTTGGAGAGGATTAAAATATCTACTGCCATAGGATTTAAGATTTGAGAGGATGCAAGGGAGATTTTTTGACATCCACCCCGCCGTAGAACGGCGAGGATTCCCAAACCTCACGATTTAGGTTTCTGCTTCTGTCCCTTACGGGGTTTCGCACCTGCCTTAACAGATTTACTCTGTTCGGGTCTTACGGTCGCTCCACAGACTAACACGGCAAGCCCTGCCGCCAAAATATTCTTTGCCGCGTTGATGTCTCGGTCATGGTGCGTCTCGCAATTAGGACAATCCCATTCCCGGATATTCAACGGCATCTTGTTAACGATGTGTCCGCAATTGCCACACCGTTTTGAACTCGGAAACCCTCGGTCAATCTTAATTAAAGTACGACCGTACCAATCGCACTTGTAATCAAGTTGTCTGACTAATTCCCCCCAACTTGCATCACTTATAGCTACAGCAAGTTTCCGGTTTTTAATCATATTCTTCACAGCTAAGTCTTCTACGGCGATGGTTTGGTTTTCACGCACCAACCGCGTTGTTAACTTGTGAAGATTATCTTTTCTTGCATCAGCAATTTCTTGATGTACTTTCGCTACGAAGAGTCGTGCTTTGTGACGGTTGTTTGACCCTTTCTGTTTCCGGCTTAAAGCTTTCTGCGCTCTTCTAAGTTTGCGATATTTTGCCTTGAATCCTTTGGGATTGGCAATCTTTTCACCGTTGCTCAAAGCGAGTAAACTTGTAATGCCCAAGTCAATACCAACTTGACTGCCTGACTGAGGTAATGCTTCAATTTCAACATTCACCAACAGGGAAACTGACCACCTACCAGATGGTGAAAGCTTCACCGTAATGGTTGATGGTCGGCAACCGACAGGTAGCATCCGGCTCCAACGAATTGGCAACGGGTCGGCACACTTTGCTAAGTAAACTTGTCCATCCTTAAACTTGAAAGCAGATTTGGTAAACTCTGCGCTACCACCATTGCGTTTTTTCTTGAAGTTGGGATATTTCGCCCGCCCATCAAAAAAATTGGTGTAAGCCGTTTGTAAATGCCGCAAGCCTTGCTGTAACGGTACGCAGCTAACTTCATTGAGAAAATCTAACTCTTCTGTTTTCTTCCATTCGGTTAGCATTGAAGAGGTTTCAGCATACCCTACCCGTTTTTGGTCTTTGTACAATGCCTCGGTTCTTACGGCTAACGCACGGTTGTATACTAAACGAGCGCAACCCATTGTCCGTCGCAACAAACTCTCTTGTTCCGGAGTTGGGTAGAATCGATAGCTGAAGGCTTTGAGCGTCATGCTCACAGTCTAACACTTCGATTGTGATATCGATGCTCGACTCAATGTAAAATCTTTGTAAAGCCGTCCTAGAAGGACGGGGTTTCAAACCCAAATTTCTGATGACAGATTTAATTAATGCCGTCTTGACGGGTGATGTTGCGGCTGTAGAAAGTGCGATCGAACAGCGTGCAGATATCAATGCCAAAGATGAGCAAGGTGAGACGGCTTTGACGGCTGCGGCTGAGGCTGGCAATTCTGCGATCGTCAAAAAATTGCTGGCTGCAGGTGCGGAGGCAAACAGTCAGGATAATGACGGGTGGACGCCGTTAATGAGTGCCGCTGCTGCCGGGCATAGCGAGATTGTACAGCTTTTGCTGGAGGCGGGAGCGGATGTGAATGCTAAAACTAATTTTGGTTTGACCGCTTTGATGAGTGCTGCAGGCAGCGGGCGCACTCAAGTTGTGGAAATTTTAATCGATAAAGGAGCTGATATCAAAGCTAAGGATAATAATACTTGGACTGCGTTAATTTGGGCGTCTTCGGAAGGCCACAAAGATGCGGTTGAGGTTTTGAAGCTAGCGCGCGATCGCCATTAAAGACTTAGCAACCGGGTTTATTCGAGAAACCCGGTTTCTGGATGATACAATTAATCAATAAATTTGCCATTTTTCTATCATGGTACTATTCGATCGAGAAATGCGTTTGCCAACTAGCGCCGAACTTCCTTCTTCGGATGATACTCCTGTGGATAACGAAAATCAAAACTTCCTTCCCAACTTATTGTTATTCTTGCTGAAATTTCACTGGCGGCAGCGGAACGACTGGTTTTTTGCGGTGGATATGGGAGTTTATCACACCACGGGAGTAAGTCATCTGGTTCCAATTGTTCCTGACGGCTTCTTGAGTTTGGGTGTCGAAAGATTCAAAGGCGATACTTTGCGCCTCAGTTACGTCCTGTGGGAAGAAAATAATATTCCCCCGATTTTTGCCCTAGAGATTGTTTCTCAAACTTACGGCGGTGAATACGATAAAAAAATTGATATTTATGCGCGGTTGGGCGTGCTGTACTATGTGATTTACAATCCTTACTACTGGCGGCGAGACCAACATCAACCGTTTGAAGTTTATCGTTTGGTAAATGGTGAGTACGAACAGCAAATTGGTGAACCTTTCTGGATGCCGGAAGTGGGTTTAGGAATTGGTCGAGGTCGGTACAGCGATGGGGAACGACAGTTGGAGGTTTTGTACTGGTTTGACGAACGAGGTAGTAGGTATTTGACGGCTGAAGACACTGCGGATCGAGCACAACAAAGAGCCGAGGAATCAGAACAAAGAGCCCAGGAAATACAACAGCAGCTTGCCAGATACCGCGATCGCTTTGGTGATTTGCCGGAATAGGAAAGTGCGATCGCCCTTTTTGCGAATGTGCGATCGCGCTCCCCAGCAGCAATCAGGCAAATCCTGAATACCTTCGAGATTTCTACCCAACTAAAAATCTAAAAACAGTAGATTCTGGTAATACATTCAAACTGAGATTTCCGCCGCCTTCAATAACAGCAATTGTATCAAATGGAGTGGTTGAGGGAACGGAAATTCCATTCTGAACGAGGGGTTCCTCCTTCCTTTGGATAGCTAAATCTCGATTATTGTTGATGGGAAATACCAATAATTGATCTGAGGAACTCACATTTACCTGGATGCTATCCTGACCTTGGGTAAAGTTCCGAATTGTAGCAAAACCCGGCCCGACGTAGAACCTTGCTAGAGGGGATTGCAGATTACGGGATAATGGTTGATAGTCGCCCAACACAAATTTATCACTACCGATACCGCCAATGAGAGTATCAAATTCATTGCTGCCATCAGTTTCATACACTCGGGCGCCGTCAAAACGTTCTACACCTACATTAACTCCAATTAATTCGGCATTCCCTACGCCGGAACCAGTTATAATGTCATTGCCGGAAGTTCCAACAAAAGTTCCAGAGCGGCTGGGCTCGTTTTTCCCGAACTTGAAGTAGTGTTCGCGACCAGTTTTCAAGGCTCCAGAGTTGACAAACGGCACAATATCGGGGTTTTTCTTTAAGTATTCCGGTTCAAAAAATGAAGTCCCAGAAAGACCTTCTTTTTTTCCGAATTGAATAAAGTGCTGGTAGCCTGATTTGAAAGTTCCGTTCTGAATAAACGGCAGCAAATATCGGCTATTTGCTAGATAATACTTTTCGTCATACTCAGGCGATACGCGAGTGCGACCTTCTTCGTAGCCGTATTGAATAAAGTGGTCTAGCCCGGTTGCAAAAGGGGCGTTTGGGTTGTTGGGGGTGCGGACTAAGGCAGCGATGTCTGGGTTGCCAGCGAGGTAAGTAGCTTCATCAAAATACCGCGATACTTTGGTTAAGCCGGCGGCTTGACCAAATTTTTCAAAGTGTTCTAGTCCAGATTTGATGACTCCTGCATCAATGGCTGGTTTCACCCAAGGATATTGCGAAAGGTAGTATTGTTCGTCAAAGATATCGTAATTCATCGTTGTTCCTTGAAGAGAGTAAGCTGCGATCGGACATCTTGCACCATTTGCACGAACAACCTTTCAGACCTGCTAAGCTAAAGTTCAATTTTATTGTGGGGTTGGCCCAAGAGTCATCCCCTAAAAGGCTGATTGATTCTTGTGCAAGATGTCTAGCCGAGGAAAGTGATAACTGCTGGAGGATTAAAGGAATTTATTATCCCACTTTCTTGCAGATTTAGATTTGCTCTCCCCTGAATTATGGCAATTGTATCTCCAGATTTTTAAATTAATAAGTCTCCCCATGATGGACTAAGGCAAACCCTGAATAGCTGCGAGATTTTTAGCCAAGGAAAGATTTAAAACCACTAGGTAATGCCTCTGGTAATATATTCAAACTGAGATTGCCGCCGCCTTCAATAACAGCGATCGTATCAGAGGGAGTGGTTTCGGTAACTCCATTGTTAACGACGAGGAAGCCCTTCTGTTGAATAGCTAAATCTCGATTATTGTTGATGGGAAATACCAATAATCGATCTGAGGAAATCGCTAGCTCGATGATATCCTGACCTTGCGTAAAGTTCCGAATTGTAGCAAAACCCGGCCCGATGTACAACTGGTCAAAGGAAATCATCGGTCTACCACTTCCTATACCGACAGATATACTCCTCAACTCGAATGTATCGCGGCCGCTACCGCCAGTTAGAGTATCGAATTCATTGCTGCCGTCACTTCCATAAGATGGCCTGGGGAAGGGAACGCCATTAATTCTTGTAACATCACTTAGTTCAACTCCTATTAATACGGTATCCCCCACCCCTAAACCAGTGAGGATGTCATTGCCGGAAGTTCCGACAAAAGTAGCAGACCGGTTTGGCTCGTTTTTCCCGAAATTGAAGTAGTGTTCGCGACCAGTTTTCAAGGCTCCCGATTCGACAACCCGCCGAACATCGGGGTTGCTTTCTAAGTATCGTGTTTCCAAAAATGAAGTCCCAAACTCACCCTCTTTGAGGCCGAATTGAATGAAATGCTGGTAGCCGTTTTTAAAGGTTCCATTCTGAATAAACGGCTGCAACTGCTGATTATTGGCGAGATAAAACGCTTCGTCATACTCAGGCGATACGCGAGTGCGACCTTCTTCGTAACCGTATTGGATAAAGTGGTCTAGTCCGGTAGCAAAAGGCGCGTTTGGGTTGACTGTGCGGACAAAGGGTTTAAGGTCTGGATTTCCCTCAAGGTAAGTATCTTCGTCAAAATACCGCGATATTTTTGTGAGGCCGGCGGCTTGACCAAATTTTTCAAAGTGTTCTCTTCCAGATTTGATGATTCCTGCATCAATGGCTGGTTTCAGCCACGGATATGAGGCAAGGTAGTATTGTTCGTCGAAGATATCGTAATTCATTGTTGCTTTTTTAAGAATGTAAAGTGCGATCGTACTTTTTTATAGAAGAATCGCCCACCTCAATAAAAAGTCATTAATCATCAGCCTGAGCTAATGACTAATGACTAATGACTAATGACTAATGACTAATGACCAATGACTAATGACTAATGACTATCCAATCAAGAAAGTACCGTTACCGTTAGATTCTTGGAAAGTCAAACCCAAGCTTGATCCTCCTTCAATCACGCCGAGCACATCTCCAAAACGCTGGATTGACAAATTGTTGCCAACCGGAGTCAGGCTGTAGCCGTTTAAAGAAGTTCCTTGCAGTTGGATAAAGTCGTTTTCTATGTCGAAGTTGCGAATCGTAGCTTGACCGTTACCCAAATACAGCGGTGTCGGGGTGACATTCCCCGCTGTAGCAGGAACTCCGAGTACGAACGTATCAGCTCCTGGGGCACCAATCAGGACATCGAATTCATTGGTCCCAAAGCTTTCATACTGCCGGTTGCGGCCCGGATCGATACCTACTTCCACTCCCACCAGTTCGACATCGCCCACGCCCACACCAGTTAAAACATCGTTGCTACGGGTGCCGACAAAAGTCGCGTCGCGGGCAGGCTCAAATTGCCCGAAATTGAAAAAGTGTTCCCTGCCTGTTTTCAAGTTTCCAGAGTTGACAAACGGTACGATGTCGGGGTTTTCTTTTAAGTATTCCGGTTCAAAAAATGAAGTTCCAAAACGGCCTTCTTTGGCCCCAAATTGAACGAAATGCTGGTACCCTGATTTGAAAGTTCCGTTCTGAATAAACGGCTGGAGTTCAGAGTTGTTTGCTAAATAAAAGCTTTCGTTGTACTCAGGCGATACTTGGGTGCGGCGCTGTCCTTCATCGTAACCGAACTGGATAAAGTGGTCGAGTCCGGTCGCAAAAGGCGCGTTTGGGTTGACTGTGCGGACGAAAGGTGCGAGATCTGGATTCCCAGCAAGGTAAGCATTTTCGTCAAAATAACGCGATACTTTAGTTAGACCGCCTTCTCGCCCGAATTTTTCAAAGTGTTCTCTTCCGGATTGGATGACTCCGGCATCAATGGCTGGTTTGACCCAAGGATATGAGGCGAGGTAGAATTGTTCGTCAAAAATTGCGTAGTTAGCCATGTTTACCCCCTAAGGTTTTGATGAGTTTGATCGTGAATACCCCTTAGCTTTCCATGAACTCGATCGCCAATCAGGAACTTAGATACAACAGACGTTATGAAATGGTTTTAAGTTCCTGGCAACATATCAATTTTGGTGAATCAGCAATTATCCGAAGGCTACATTCTGCCTTCACAAATTATGCCTTTTTTCCATCAGTTAATTGCTCGATCGCAAGTTCGATCTATTCTACAAAACTTGGCACTTTTTTCAGGATTTCTTTCTCAATGGTTGGTTAATTTTTAATTATTTTTATCAAACAAATTAATCTTATACATATAAAATAAAATTTGTCAAGTAAAATTTTGTAAATAAAATCTGGAGTATTTGCTCAAGGAATTTATAAAAAAATGTAACGAAAAATTGCCATAAATTTGTCGAATTGTGTCATATGCAGGCTCAAATCGCCTAATGGCAAGCATTTTCTGGTAAAAATGCTTATGGGATAAAAAAATTCCCGATTCCCGAAAACAGCATCTTAAAGGAGCCTAACCGGATGTTTACTCACGTCAAGCCCACCATTCGCCACGTCGTGCCGGAAAACTTGCAGGGGCGATCGCTCATGAAGGTGGTCTATGTCGTACTAGAACCGCAGTATCAAAGCGCCCTGTCGGCAGCGGTTCGATCGATAAACAAGAAAAATCCGAATTTGGCAATAGAAATCAGCGGCTACCTGATCGAGGAACTCCGCAGCCCGGAAAATTACGAAGCCTTCAAGCGGGATGTGGCGGATGCCAATGTATTTATTGCTTCTCTAATTTTCATCGAAGATTTGGCAGAAAAAGTGGTAGCGGCGGTGGAACCGCTGCGCGACAGCTTGGATGTCGCCGTCGTCTTCCCGTCGATGCCAGGGGTGATGCGGCTAAATAAAATGGGCAGTTTCTCGATGGCACAGTTGGGACAAAGCAAAAGTGCGATCGGCGAATTCATGAAAAAACGGAAGGAAAAATCCGGGAGTTCCTTCCAAGACGGAATGCTGAAACTGCTGCAAACTTTGCCGAAAGTGCTGAAATATTTGCCCATTGACAAAGCCCAAGACGCGCGCAACTTCATGCTGAGTTTCCAGTATTGGCTGGGCGGTTCCCAAGAAAACTTGGAAAACTTCTTGCTGATGCTGTCACATAAATATGTGTTCAAAGGCCAGGAACAGCTAACTTTTCAAGAGCCCGTTGTCTACCCGGATATGGGAATTTGGCATCCTTTGGCACCGGCGATGTTTGAGGATGTAAAAGGATACCTCACCTGGTACAACGCCCGCAAAGATATTTCCGCAGACCTCAAAGACCCCCTGGCACCTTGCATCGGCTTGGTGTTGCAGCGGACTCACTTAGTCACGGGAGATGACGCGCACTATGTAGCAATGGTGCAGGAATTGGAGGCAATGGGGGCGCGGGTGGTGCCGATTTTTGCCGGCGGTTTGGACTTCTCGAAACCAGTCGAAACTTTTTTCTTGGAAGTTGGGACCAAAGGTGTGGCAGCGCTGCCTATAGTTGATGCGGTGGTTTCTCTGACTGGTTTTGCGCTGGTGGGCGGCCCGGCGAAACAAGATCACCCGAAGGCGATCGAGACTTTGAAAAAATTAAATTGCCCTTACATGGTGGCTTTGCCGCTGGTTTTCCAAACGACGGAAGAGTGGGAAAATAGCGATTTAGGCTTGCACCCGATTCAAGTTGCTTTGCAAATTGCCATTCCCGAGTTGGATGGCGCGATCGAACCGATTATTTTGTCGGGAAGAGATGGCGCAACTGGCAAGGCGATCGCCCTGCAAGACCGGATCGAAGCAATTTCCCAGCGCGCTATGAAGTGGGCAATGCTGCGCCGCAAACCAAAATTAGATAAAAAAGTTGCGATCACAGTTTTCAGTTTCCCGCCGGACAAAGGCAACGTCGGAACTGCCGCGTATCTGGATGTTTTCGGCTCGATTTACCAAGTATTGAAAGCCTTAAAAGGCAACGGTTACGACTTGCCAGAACTGCCGGATTCCGCAGAAAAACTGATGCAAGAAGTCATCCACGACGCAACAGCCCAATACCAAAGTCCCGAATTAAATGTTGCTTACCGGATGTCGGTAGCTGAATACGAAGAATTCACTCCTTACTCGGAACGCTTGCAAGAAAATTGGGGTCCGCCTCCGGGACATTTGAACAGCGACGGACAAAATTTGCTGATTTTCGGCAAACATTTCGGCAATGTGTTTATCGGAGTGCAACCTACTTTTGGATACGAAGGCGATCCGATGCGGTTGTTATTCTCTCGTTCCGCCAGCCCGCACCACGGTTTTGCTGCTTACTATACATATTTGGAGCGCATTTGGGGTGCGGATGCGGTGCTGCACTTTGGCACTCACGGTTCGCTAGAATTCATGCCCGGTAAGCAGATGGGAATGTCTGGGGAATGTTATCCCGACAGTTTGATCGGCAAAATTCCCAATATCTATTATTACGCTGCCAACAATCCCAGCGAGGCAACAATTGCTAAGCGCCGCAGTTATGCTGAAACAATCAGCTATCTGACTCCTCCGGCGGAAAATGCTGGTTTGTACAAAGGTTTGCAGGAACTCAGCGAGTTAATTGCTTCTTATCAAACTTTGAAAGAGACTGGGCGCGGTGTGCCGATTGTTGATGCGATCGTCGAAAAATGCCGTTTGGTGAATTTGGACAAGGATATCGCCCTACCTCCGGAACAAGAAAGAGGGGTTGCTGCGGGAATGACTGCCGAGGAACGGGACAATTTAGTTGGCTTGGTTTACCGCAAGTTGATGGAAATTGAGTCGCGGTTGTTACCTTGCGGTTTGCACGTTATCGGTAAGCCGCCGACTGCGGAAGAGGCGATCGCAACTTTGGTGAATATCGCCAATTTAGACCGCGAAGAAGACGGGCTGATTAGCTTGCCGCGGATTATCGCTAACAGTCTCGGACGCGATATCGGCGAAATTTACACCAACAGCGACAAAGGCATTTTAACTGATGTCGAATTGCTGCAAAACATCACCTTGGCCTGTCGGGATGCCGTTGGCGCTTTAGTGAAGGAACAAACCGACGCTGAGGGTAGAGTTTCCCTTGTTTCTAAGTTGAATTTCTTCAACATGGGCAAGAAAACACCTTGGCTTGAAGCTTTGCACGCCGCCGGTTACAAAAAAATCGATCCAGAACCGATTAAACCGCTGTTTGAGTATCTGGAATTCTGCTTGCAGCAAGTTTGTGCCGACAACGAATTAGGCGCTTTGTTGCGCGCCTTAGAAGGCGAGTATGTTCTGCCTGGCCCCGGTGGCGATCCGATTCGCAACCCGGATGTTTTGCCGACTGGCAAGAATATGCACGCTTTGGACCCGCAGTCAATCCCTACAACGGGGGCGGTTAAGTCTGCTAAGGTTGTAGTCGATCGGCTGTTAGAAAGACAGCGCGTTGATAACGGCGGAAATTACCCAGAAACGATCGCCGTTGTGTTGTGGGGAACCGACAACATCAAGACATACGGCGAATCCCTCGCCCAAGTAATGTGGATGGTGGGAGTGAAGCCAGTTCCCGACGCTTTGGGCCGGGTAAACAAACTCGAATTGCTTTCTTTAGAAGAGTTGGGACGCCCTCGGATCGACGTAGTAATTAACTGTTCCGGCGTATTCCGCGACTTGTTCATCAACCAAATGAATTTGTTAGATAAAGCCGTGAAAATGGCAGCGGAAGCCGACGAACCCTTAGAAATGAACTTCGTCCGCAAACACGCATTGAAGCAAGCGGAAGAAATGGGAATCAACCTGCGGCAAGCAGCAACCCGGGTATTTTCCAATGCCTCTGGTTCCTATTCATCTAACATCAACTTGGCGGTGGAAAACAGCACTTGGGAAAGCGAAGCCGAGTTGCAGGAAATGTACTTAACTCGCAAATCCTTCGCCTTTTCTTCCGACAATCCCGGAACAATGGAACAAGACCGGAAGATTTTTGAATCATCCTTGAAAACTGCGGAAGTCACCTTCCAGAACTTGGATTCTGCCGAGATTTCCCTAACCGACGTGTCGCACTATTTCGACTCCGATCCGACTAAATTGATCGGCAGTTTGCGCGCAGATGGGAAGAAACCGACATCCTTTGTTGCTGATACAACGACAGCCAACGCGCAGGTGCGGACGCTATCAGAAACCGTGCGTTTAGATTCGCGGACTAAGCTGCTGAATCCGAAGTGGTACGAGGGGATGTTGTCCCACGGCTATGAAGGCGTGCGGGAGATTTCTAAGCGTCTGGTGAATACGACTGGATGGAGTGCGACTGCGGGCGCTGTGGATAATTGGGTGTATGAGGATGTCAACACTACGTTTATCCAAGATGAGGAGATGCAGAAGCGTTTGCTTAACTTAAATCCTCATTCGTTCCGCAAGATAGTCAGCACTTTGCTTGAGGTGAATGGCCGGGGTTATTGGGAGACTTCGGAGAACAATTTGGATCGTCTGCGTGAACTTTATCAGGAGGTGGAAGACCGGATTGAGGGGGTAGAATAAACCTCCGAATTTCGGACGATAGCCTTTAATATGTAGGGACACAGCAATGCTGTGTCCTTATATTTTTGCGAGGGTTTTGATGAGTAGGAAGCGATCGCCCTCGCAACTCACTCAATATGCTACAATCCCCAATAAAGGTCGTTTAGCTACGATAAAATACCGCTATGACTACCCTCACCCTCAACCTCAATCCAATTATTAAGCTGACAGACGAGCAGTTTTTTCAACTCTGTCAGGAGAATGAAAATATTAGACTGGAACGCACAGCCAAAGGAGAATTAATTATCATGTCACCAGCAGGAGGAGAAACTAGCAGCAGCAATGCAGGATTAACTGCACAGATTTGGATTTGGAATCAGCAAAATAGACTGGGTAAAGTTTTTGATTCCTCTGGCGGTTTTAAACTTCCCAATGGGGCCGATCGCTCTCCTGACGCTTCTTGGGTAAAATTAGAACGCTGGAATGCACTAACCCCCGAACAACAAAAGAAATTTCCCCCCCTTTGTCCTGATTTTGTCGTTGAGTTAATGTCTCCCAGCGATAGTTTGAAAGAAACTCAGGATAAGATGAAAGAATATCGAGATAACGGTGCTGTTTTAGGTTGGTTAATTAATCGCAAGTCGCGGCAAGTAGAAATTTACCGTCTGAATCAAGAAGTTGAAGTGCTAGAATCTCCAGCCGCTGTATCAGGTGAAGATGTTCTCCCCGGATTTATTTTGAATCTTGAGTCGATTTGGTAAAGTACGCGCGTGCGAAGCTATCCCGCAGGGAATCGCACCTGTCCAATGTTTAAGAGAGTAAAATAGAGTTATAGTTCTCGTGGAGTATTTGCAATGGTTCAAACCCTGGCGTACAGTAAAGAAGAGCTTGCAGGTTCTCACCTGGTTTTACATGATATCAGTTGGGAAACCTACGAACACTTGTTAGAAATATTTGCGGAACGTTCAACGCCGCGCATGACTTACTATCAAGGAACGTTAGAGCTTATGATACCTTTAGCAGAACATGAAAGGTATAGCTGGACTCTCGGACGACTAATTGTAGCACTTTCTGAGGAAATTGGGATTGAAATTCGCGGTTTAAAATCATCTACTTGGCGTTCGGAACCGAAAAAAGCTGGCAACGAAGCTGATGAATGTTTTTATATCCAAAATGAAGCTTTAATGCGGGGAAAGTTAACTATCGATCTCAAAAATGACCCGCCGCCAGACTTAGCTGTAGAAATGGATTTGACTAGCTCATCTATCAATAAAATGGCGGTTTATGCGGAACTTAAAGTGCCGGAGGTTTGGATTTGGAAGCAGGGGAAACTAATAATTAACATTTTAAATGATACGGGTTATGTCGAGTCCGAAACCAGTTTGGCATTTGGCTCGTTTCCTGTCAAAGAACTGGCACAGTTTATGAACCTAGACTCAGAAAAGGGAGAGAATGCGAGAATTAGAGAGTTTAGAGAGTGGGTGCGATCGCACTTAAATTAAATCGGGGTTTGTTACCTCGACATCTTGCACCATTTTTAATAACCTGTAGGGGCGGGTTCGCCAATAGCCTGAAAGCTTGCAGACAGATTAAATAAACCCGCCCTCCCCCACGAATAACCCTGTCTGGTAAAATAAAGACGGCGGTTGAAACCGCTTCTACACCAACAAAGTCCGGATGGTGCGCGGACTAAGAATACTTAGTTTTTACATACTGTTTCACCACTGAATTCAAACTAAACAAAGTTATCTGTTCCCGTTCTACAGCATCCAATAAAAAGCGATTTCCAAGAGATCGCACTGCATTGACTATTTCTGACGGCGAAAATGGTATTTTGTTGAAGATTTGCGACACAGCAACGGGTTCAGGTTGATTAGCCAGGTGAGTCATCACTGCCAATTCTGGCTGTGTCAAACGCCCAAAAGGTTGAGATAACTGAGATTGCAACCCTTCATCTAAAATCGGCATCTCGCAGTGCAAAAACTCAGAAACTCTGCCGCCAAACAACTCTTGAATCAGCGTTGCAGTCAACTCCAACCACAGAGGATTTCCTTGATAAATATCAATCAATGTTTCCCATGTTTCCTCATCGGATAACTTTTGTGAGTTCAAAATATCTTTAGCTGCGACTCCTAAACTTCCCAATACAAAACATCGCACGGGATGATTATCTTTTGATAATCTGGCAATTTCTCTGGGTTTTTCCCAACTATTCAATATCAAACAACTTTGATGACAAACTTCGGCAATAAGTTTAAAAAATAACTGATAATCTTCATATCCAGTTTTATATTGTCCCGCTAGTTGTCCGCTGCCCAAAAGCATCTGCACGTCATCGAGGACAATCAGACATCGGTTTTTTCGCAGGTAATCGAGGATTTGGGCAATTTTGCTTTCGATGTTTTGGGGAATTTCGGATGGTTGGGAAAAGATTTGCAGCAGGTTGGTGAGGGTTGCGTCTAGGGTGGGGGAAAAGCGGAGGCTGCGATAAGCTGTGTTGCATCTAGATTGCCTATGGTATTAGAGAGGGAGAGGGGGTGAAGGGGAGAGGGGGAGAGGATTTGACGATTTTTGATCGGGACTCGAAATATACAATTTAAATGCACAACAGCTTAGATGACGTAATCGAATTGGGTTTTGATGCGATCGATTAGGCCCAGGGAGAGGGTTGTTTTGCCGATGCCGCTGATTCCCAGGAGTGCGATGAGGCGAGTGCGATCCTGTGTTATCCAGTTTTCGACGGTGGAGAGTTCGGAAGTGCGATCGAAAAAGGTGAATATTTCCGGTGCGTCGCCTAAGTCAATTTGGGGTTGTTTAGAAGTTGGTTGGGAGTTTTGGGGTTCTGTTGGACTTCTCGCCCTTTCTTGACAAATGTTGAGGTTGTTAATCGCTACATAATCTCTACCTACTCTACCGATAGCTGATGAAAAGTTATCAAATTTCGCTTTTTCTAATATTGCTCTAAAATTTCTTTTAGTAATATCTTCTCCCAATCCCTCTGAGAATATTTGCCATAATTCCGAACCGATATCCCTGGTATGACCTTCACTGGAATGAGTCGCTTCAGCAATTTCTGGGTATGTTCGACCTTGGAATGTCCCTTCAAGGATAGCTTTTTGCAGATAGTCTATATGTTCTCCCGTCTTGGCGAAGATTAGCTCGTCTGCGAGTTTTAATACTTCTGCGATTTCCATAGGTCTGTCGTGTGCGGGGATTTGTCGTATTATATCCGATATTTCCGACATTTCCGACAAGATTCCGACATTTCCGACAAGATTCCGACATTTGCGATCGGATTGTCTGGGGAAAGTGCCGATGTTTCCGACTGACTGAGCTTAAGTTTGGTTATAAAATATACTTTAATGACCGTAGTTGCTCTACGCAAAAGTAATCCTTAACTTTCTCGAAAAATTCACAAAGTATCATGACTGATACAACAGGCATAAATTTTATTCAAGCTCTTGAAAGAATGTTGGCGAATACTAAAAACAAACGCCTGGTATTTTTTGTAGTAGGTCGTACAGGATGGGGAAAGTCTAGCACTGTAAACTCATTAGTAGGTAAAGAAGTATCTAAAGTTAATGACTATGAGCCGGAAACAGCAGATGTTGTTGGATTTGATTTTAAGATAAATGGGGTTAAAGCTACTGTTTTTGACACTCCTGGTCTGTGCGATGGAAGTGGAAACGATCAAAGATATATAGATCTCATTCGTTCAAAAGTTCCCGCTCCTGACTCTATGTTGTATGTTACCAGACTAGATGAAACAAGATCGGAAAACGATCGGCGAGCGATCAAAATTATTTCAGACGCTTTGGGTCCGATAGTTTGGCAATATGCTGTTATTGTTTTTACTTTTGCAAATAACATTAAGCCCTCGCAATATCAAGACCAATTGCTCAGAAAAAAACAAATTATTCTACAAGCCATAGCAAAGGAAATAGGTAATGATAATATGTCCTACCGGATTCCAGTAATTGCAATAGACAATAAAAGCACAACTACACCTGACGGTAAAGAATGGCTGGGAAATCTTTTTACAGCCATAGTAGAGCGAGTATCTAAAGAAGGGACTATTGCGCTCCTAGCTATGTTAACCGAACATATAACAAGTCGAGCTAATCTTAACACCAAACAAAAAGAAATTATTAGGAGAAAATTTGTAGATGCAGTTCTTCAGTCAGGAGGAGCTGCTATGGGAATTGGAATGACGGTTGCCGGATTTCTAAATGTTCCAATAATAATAGGTTTTTCAGGAGGTGGAATAGTAGGAACGCTCATAGCAGGTATCCGCTCAATAAATCGGGGTAACAGCAAAAAAGAAGGTTCACAATCTAGGCACAGCATGGTAGAATATAAAGCA